>JBCLGW010000006.1:0-27354 GCA_039740835.1 Parcubacteria group bacterium
GGTGTCACTACATTTAAAACTTGTGTCATTTTCGTTGTTGTCTGTAAGTGAATTACATCCAGGATCTGCTGGATAATCTATTTTTCCATCACCATCGTTGTCTATGTTGTCAGAACATTTTGGAGACAAAAGAGGGACTGGTGGTGTTACTGGTGGAGTGACGGGTGGTGTTACTGGGGCAGGTGCTAGTGGCGTAGGTACACAACTCACTGCCTGAATTTTTGCTCTAGTCAAAGCACCCGCTACACCGTAACCAGTAGTAGCAGGACTACCTCCGCTCACAACACCGTTTCTCGCTTGAAACTTTTGGACCGCTTGTTGTGTTACTCCACCAAAAAAACCGGTGATTGTTGGATAGTTAAAATCTCCCTGTGATTTCAAAAATTTCTGAAGTTTTGAAACTTCTCCAGAAGTACCGGCATCATTTAGTCCTATATATAGTGTTCTGCTTAACACAACGCAAGAATTATTTTGTCCAGCCAAAAGAGCGGAAAGCTGTTGTTGGAGCTGTATTACGATAGCAATCAAAGCATTTATTTGTGCCTGATTTGCAGATGAGGTCTGGGCAGAAGTACCTTTAGAGGAAGCGAAAGAGCTGATAATTATTACCGCACATATGACACCGACAAGAATTTTTTTCATAAATTATACCCCCTCATAATATCATAAATAATTTGATAAAGAAGCGGGATTGCTATACTATTTAGGAATTCAAATATGCACGTGTAGCTCAGTTGGTAGAGCGGTCGTCTTATACACGACTGGTCCCAGGTTCGAGTCCTGGCACGTGCACAATTCATAACTTGGTCGGATTTCTGGCTTCAGTGTATTTTATTTATCTTCAGCTTTTTGTCATTAAAGCTATTTGTGATAAAATTACAAAAAATGGTAATATTAGTACATGAATAATAAAAATATATGAACAATTCAAAAATTATAGAGTGGGTCTTACGCATAGCAGTGTTTGGATCGTTTCTTGGGCACGGCGTGTTTGCTTTGCAAGGCAAAGCATCATGGATTAAATGGTTCTCAACTTTTGGAATCTCTGATGTTGGGGTGGCAACACAACTGTTATTCTTTGTTGGTATAATAGATATCGTGCTGGCACTCTTGATACTCGTAAAACCGATCCGCCTTGTCCTTTTGTGGATGACATTTTGGGGATTTTGGACCGCGCTAGTGCGTCCAATTGTCGGCGAACCGATCTGGGACTTTATTGAGCGCTGGCCAAACTGGGGCGCGCCATTAGCATTACTCTTTTTGCTTGATTGGCCAAAGAGCTGGAAGGAGTGGTTAAAATAAAAAGCTTACAACTAAATTGCTAATATTATGGTGGATTTTGGAAACAATGTAATGGGTGGATGATTCGGCTTCGTTTCTGCCGCGCGGAGCGCGGCAATCAGGAGTTTTTTTCAAAAAATGTTCAAGCCAAGTTGTATAATTCCACCTTAAACAAAAAACCGGCCAGACGCCGGTTTTTTTAAAATCATTAATTGTGGTTATGGTAGTGTCCCCCACATAGATAGAAGGAAAACTCTGTCTGTAACATTCACAAAACCATCACCCGTGATATCTCCTGGACAAGGATTTGCACTACATGCACCCCAATTGGCAAGTAGTAGACTGAGATCTACTCCATCAATTTTTCCATCATTATTCATGTCTGGAGAAGATGGGGTGCTTATAAGAAAGAAGTTGTCGCTATAATCCCATGCATCAGATTTTGCATCAAAAACACCCATTTTGTACTGACCGTTTGGCAGTTTGGTAGAAACCTTCCAATTAAAAAAGCCTTCGTTTTTTATTTTTTTAGAGACAGGGAAAGTTTTACCCCATTCATTCTGTAAATTTAAAGATACTTTTGCAACATTTGCTGAATTCCACCTGATAGGAGAAGCGTCATAGTATCCTCCCTGAATAAACACTTCTCCGCCATTTGGATAAAACATTTCTAAAGGGGGTTCATCTTTTAAGTTTTCAACAACAGAAAACTTAACTGTGTTACTCAATACAGGGTTGTCTGTTGTGGTTATTGTTTTGTCTAGACCCAAAAACTGTATTTCATATTTACCAACATTTTGCATAAAACCAGGGATAGCATCTTTTGAACCCCAGAGGTATCCCCCGTTTTTGGTGATGATTGGTTCACCAGGAAAAACACTTTGTCCGGCATCAATAGAAACTTTCATCAAAAAGGTTTTTGGAACAAGCGGGTTGGAAGAATCGTATGTCCACTTAACCTTAAGTGGACTACCTATCACAGGTTGTTGATCTCCTGTTAGATCGAAAATGGTAAGCGGGTAAGAAGATGAATATGCAAAGTTTGCAGGTGGTGTTGTTGATAAAGAGTACTGCGCTGTTAGTGTTGCTAGTATTTTCTGCATGCTTGCAATCAGACCCCTCAGCTCTATAATCTTTGCGCGAGTCGCGCTGGTTTGCACTGTAGATAAATCTGTATTAGCAAAAATTACTCCTGCTGGCACTGAAAGAAACGTAATGAGTACTAAGCTTAAAAACAATCTAGAAATAAATTTCATATATAATCAAACTATCAGTAATTTTGTTATTCTACCACAATTACATCCGTTTGCCTACCACGAATGCTCAATGTCCATCTTCTTTTTTAACACGATACCGTTTGCGACGATTATTTTTTCGTACTCTTCGCGCTCTATGACCTCTGCTTCAATAAGTCGTTTTGCAATAATATCCAAAAGTGGGCGGTGTTTTGTAATGACATCCTCAGTAATCTGATATGCTTCTTTCATAATTTTTGAAACCTCGCTGTCTATCATCGCGCTGACTTTTTCAGAATATTCTCTGTCTTCTATTCCTCGGCCAAAAAGAGCTCGTCCGCCGTTGCCTTCAAGAGCGATAGGTCCCACTTCGTCGGACATTCCGTATTTTGTTACCATGTCGCGAGCGAGCGCGGTAGAAACCTGCAAATCATTTGAAGAGCCCGTGGTGAGGTCACCGAAAATATTTTTTTCTACAACATATCCACCTAGAGATACTGCGATGTCATCTAGAAATTCTTTTTTAGATTGCATTCTTTTGTCATCAAGTGGCAATTTTAAAGTGTAACCAGCCGCGCGTCCGCGAGAGATGATAGAAATTTTGTGCACAGGGTCGGCGTATGGAAGCACGGAAGCCACAAGCGCATGACCTGCTTCGTGATATGCAGTAATTTCTTTTTCTTTTTTGGAAAGAATGTGACTGCGTCGTTCTGGACCAAGCATTACTTTTTCGATAGACCGAATGAGGTCGTATTGGGAAACTTGAGTGCGGTTTTCACGCGCGGCAAGTATTGCGCCCTCGTTCATTAAAGAGTACAAATCTGCACCAGAAAATCCAGGGGTGCGCTCGGCGATGACGCTAAGACTCACATCTTCGGCAAAAGGTTTATTTTTTGCATGAATAGTCAAAATTTCTTCACGGTCGTGGCGGTCTGGTAGGTCTAAAGTCACTCGGCGGTCAAAACGGCCTGGGCGTAGGAGTGCGGGGTCGAGCACATCTGGGCGATTGGTTGCTGCCATCACAATTACCTTTTCGTTGGGCTCAAAGCCGTCCATTTCTACGAGAATTTGATTTAATGTCTGCTCACGTTCGTCATTTCCACCACCAGCTCCGGCACCGCGCACGCGCCCGACGGCGTCGATCTCGTCGATAAATATAATCGCGGGCGCGGCCTGCTTTGCCATTTTGAAAAGGTCGCGTACACGAGAAGCACCCACACCCACAAACATTTCTACAAATTCAGAACCAGAAATAGAGAAAAAAGAAACGCTTGCCTCGCCTGCCACCGCTCGTGCAAGCAAGGTTTTTCCAGTACCAGGCGCACCCATGAGCAAAATTCCTTTTGGAATACGCGCGCCAATATCTAGAAACTTTTTTGGATACTTCAAAAAATCAACAATTTCAGAAAGCTCTTCTTTTGCCTCTTTTACACCCGCAACATCTTTGAAAGTTACCCTCTGAGCTTTGTCGTCAGGAGAAATGAGTCGCGCTTTTGATTGACCGAAAGTAAAAGCTTGCACACCAGCACCTTTTGCTTGGCGAAGCATAAACCAGAGGAAAAATCCGATAAACAAAATCGGCAATAAAATAGGAGAGAGGTTGAGTAGCCAATATCCGAGACCGCTTGGGTTTTTTATATCTACTTTTATAGCGTTCAATTTTTCAGAAGTAACGCCATAATTTTTCAAAGTTTCAGAAAGCGCGGTATTGGCTTCTTTTTTAGAAAGTTTTTTGTCAGCATTTGCATAAGTAATATCGAGCACCTCGCCTTTTACGACAATGTCCGACACGAGTCCGATATTTACATCTCGTGCTAGCTCGGAAAGAGAAATGTTGGTCGTGTTTGCTTTATTTTCAGAAATAAAAGCGTAAAGACTAGTGATTATGAAAAATATAGCGAGTGTCGCCACTATATTTAGCCAAAGCCGACTAGAGCCACTCCCCCCGCCAGCTTGCGATGTTTTCTTTAAAATAACCTTCACTTTTTTCTTATTTTTGTTGTTAAGTAATTTCATAGGGTGATTATACAATAAAACCCACGAATTTGTTATAGTTACGCCATGCCAGCATATGTAAAAAATAATAAGGCTTTTTTCAACTACGAAATCACGGAAAAACTCGTTGCTGGCATCGAGCTTTTTGGCTTTGAAGTAAAGGCTTTGCGCTCTGGACAGGGCTCTCTGGAGGGATCGTATGTCACCGTGCGCGGAGCGGAAGCGTTTCTCATTGGCGTCAACATTCCCCCATTTCAGCAAAAAAACACCCCAAAAGAATACGACCCACTACGCAACCGAAAACTTTTAATCACAAAAAAGGAGATAGAAAAGCTCGGTGAAATAGAGAAAAAGAAGGGTTTGACAATAGTCCCCATTTCAGTGTATAATGCTGGACGGAAGATAAAAGTAGAGCTCGGTATCGCTCGCGGAAAAAAGCAGTTTGATAAGCGCGAAACGATTAAAAAACGAGACAGTGACCGAGAAATACGACGAACATTGAAAAATATGTAAACTTGCTTGCGACCGTTCACCTAAAGCATTCGACATTATTTATGTGGAATATTTTAGGGGGATGATCGGCCTAGACAGGAGGTTGCATCATATATGTGCAAAGTAGAGCTTGGATAACTCTTTAAACTTTCCAAACTTCTAAGTGCAAAAAACTTAGTTACAAAAGCAAAAACACTATCTCCATATTTTGGGGAAAAAGATTTTGCTTTCGCTTACGCTTTAGCCTAAGCGACGTTGCGTGAGTCATTTTTCGGTGGACTCATTGCAGTGTTATATTATCGAAATAGAGTGTTGGGTTGTCTCGCCTAATATTTGAAAATCATCGGGGCTAGGAATAATACGGTTTTGTTTGTTTCATACGTATTGTTTCGAAATTGTTCGCAAGGACAAAGAAGCATCCTACACTTTGTAGACTCATATATGATCACTTCTTGCACCCGAGTTCGATTCTCGGCATCTCCACACGTTCGAAACTTAAAACAAAAAATCACTAAAAAGTCTTGGGGGGAGAAAATACCCTAGGCACAAGCAAAAGTCCCTCCACGAAGAAACCCTCCACTGTGAGTGTTTTTTATCGTGTTTTCTATCGGAATTTGTTTTGAATAACTATAATCGCCATCAATTTTAATAGAAATAGACATAGAGGCTCCGCACCCGGCTCCCACCACTTTCGTGGTTGGAGTATTATAAGTAGCGTTACCGTTTTTATCTGAAATCAAAGTCCTAGTCTTGTATTCTTGCTCAGGTCCCGTAGACGTAATAATTTCAATTTTTTTGTTGGGCACGACACCCCCGTTGCTATCTATCGTTTTTATTTTAATCTTTATACGGTCACTACCATCGTTCTTTATACTTTCCTTATTTAGAATAACTTTTGGTTCAAATTTAGGTGGTTCTTCTTTTGTAGTAAAGTTAAAATTTTGATTTTTCCATGCGCCGTTTGTAATGGCAGTAATAGTTCCAGCGTGATACAAATCACTTTCCAAATCACCTATATCTATATAATGTAACGTTTCAACACCGCGTTTTGAAAAATAAGTTTTACCATCAAGAAACACCTTTGATTCACTTAGAATATTTGTTTCCCAGCTTACTCGTACAGAATGTGTTTCTGTATCAACAGAAATATTTGAGATAAATAGCTCGGGTGGATCTTTAACGACTGACATAATTGGCTTAATTAAAGCGGGTGTCTTCTTTTCTTCATTTTTTACAGGAAGCGTGATAAGAATCTTCTTTTCTATTAAATTCTCTTTTCGTTTCATCTCTTTGGGAGTTGGGGTAACATAAACTGGACGTTGTGTTTGTCCTTCAATTTTTACTTGCTTACCCCACGGCCAATTCCAAGTTACTGGATTCCACCAAGATGCAAATGCCACCTGAGGTAATAGAATAGTTATGAAGAGTATTAGAAGTAGCTTTTTCATATTAATCTCTCTCTAAAATAATGAAGGTTACACCTAAAGCTATAAATAAGCCGCCACCAATCACCACACTCATGCTTCCTGAAGAACCTTCCCCAGACATCACCATACCTGAAAAAACACTGACAACACCAATGGCTACGAACAATCTACTTAGAAAGATTTTAATAATTTTCATAACATCAAAGATACACCATTCCACACAAAATTCAACTATAGTTCCATTCTCTTTCTGTGATATCTCTATCCAAAAATTTCCTACAAATATTAAGTTTTCTTAAGTTCCCGACCTCCTAAAATCGCTTCTGACGCTTCAAAAAGCTAAGAATGTAGTTGGTTTCCAACTTTCGCTCACCATCTCCACCAAAATACTAAAAAACCACTCTTTTTGAGTGGTTTTTTTGTTTAATACTTCCTCACCACGCCTTTTACTACTGCTGCGATACGAAAGCTTTCTGTAGGATAAATCGGCTTGTAGTTTTTGTTGGCTGGCTCAAGCCAAACTTTGCCAGCTTTTGTACGATAATATTTCATCGTCCAACCACCATCTATCTCCGCGATGACTATCTCGCCATCGCGTGCATATTCACGACGCTCCGCAACCACCATGTCACCTTCTCGTATTCCCTCTTCTATCATTGAATCTCCTTTGACTTCAAGTATGTAGGTGTTGCTGTGATCTTCAATAAGAAACTCGTCGATACTCATCATATCTAGCGCGTCTTCTTCTGCGACAGAAGGAAAGCCGGCTTCTACTAGACCAAGGACTGGAACTTGGCCAAACATATTTTTGGGAATGAGTTTACCCTGCGAATCTTTTTCTACAACGCCCTCCTCTACCATTTTGTTGATGAGTTTGAATACGGCGTTTTTAGATTTGAAACCAACAAGTGACATAATCTCTTTGTACCCCGGCATTCGCCGATTTTTTTTATAAAAAGAAACTATTTTTTCGGTGTATTGATTTCTCATCTACTTTTCTATTTTTTAAATACTAATACTAAAGAAACGATGCGAAACGAAATGACCTAGTAAGCCACGCACTGCGTCGTATGTGACCAAGCTGACTGCGGAGCTTGCGATGAAGTCTTGCCTCCTGTGCATAGGACAGCCCTTTTATAATCTTTTGGTCAATGCGGTCGTTGAGCCTGCTGAGCTCGTCGTGTATTGAATATGCAAACTTTGTTTTACTCATAGCGATAGTGTTTTTAAAATTGATAAATTGATAATGCTTTTGGTAATATTTATAGTATAGGTGAACTAGGGTTCACCTGTCAATGGGGATAAGATTTTAGAGAATAAAAATATTTCGCCGTCAACTATACGCTATACTTGCATACCCATATCGCACTTTTAAATGGTGGTGTATAATTTATGAGGCGTCCTTTACATCTTTCATTTCTCATTTCTCAAAAGGAAAATATCTATGCTCACGGTTGACCAAACACATCTGCATCTCAACATAACCGTCATCGACGGTGGCGAACATCAGCTCGGCAACATCTCATGCGATGGAGACAGCGTCGAAGAACTGACTGCCAATTTCAAGAATCGACTAAGGACTGTTTTGGAAAAATTTCGGCGAGAAGCTAACACTGCGCCACTGTTTAGCAGTGCTAATATCGATTGCACACCGCATCGTTACCAATGCACCAGTTCCTCCGGCCAATGTTGTGGTGCTTGTGCCAACCACGAGCACGCCGAGTCCAACACTCGCAAATAATTTTGAGAATTTGAGAAAAGCTCGCCCGCCCGCTCGCCAGTCAGTAGGCGGGCTTTTCTTTTACAAATTTTTTTATGATACAATTAAATCAAGTTTGATTATCAGCTAATTTTTAAATAATATGGAAAAAAATACTTGCGGTTGTATGCATCACAGCATTACACCAATCTTAATGGTTCTCTTTGCGGTCACTTTCCTTTTGGGCTACCAAGAAATATTTGACTCTGCAACAGTAAACACAATCTGGCCGATCCTCGTCGGTATCGCTGGAATATCTAAACTCAGTGAGGGCTCTTGTAAATGTTGTTAAGTTTATTTTAAAAAACATCGCCCAAAAAGCGGTGTTTTTTATTTGTTTTTGTTTTAAAATATAGACACTACAAATGTACCTAGAGAAGCCACAATTTTTCACAAAAACATCCTCTGCTTGGGAGGCGATGCTTTCTGTTTGCAGAGAAGCAAAAACCTCTATAGATATGGAGCAATATATTTTTACCAACGATGCCATCGGTAAAAAATTCTTGGAAATATTTGTTCAAAAACAAAAAACTGGTGTGAAAGTACGCCTCATCTGTGACACTGTGGGTAGCTACTATTTTTACAATTCCCCCGCTCCCGTAAACCTACGAGCTATCGGCATAGAAATTCGTTTTTTTAATATCATAAATCCTTGGCGTATCAAAAATATATTTTCTGGGTACTTTAGAGATCATAGAAAAATTTTAATAATAGATGGAAAAACAGCATTTATCGGTGGCTCGGGTATCAGAATTGATATGGAAAATTGGCGCGACACAAACGTAAAGGTCGAGGGCGACATGGCGCAAGAAATACAAAACACCTTTGAAGAAATGTGGTCGCTATCGTTGCAAAAAAATATTTTTTCTCGTATTAGAAAGTTTGGAAAATATTCACTCGGCTTTAATCTCATAACAAACGCCCCGTATCCAAGACGACGATTTCTATATCACAGACTTATCGAGGCAATACAGGGATCAAAAGAATATGTTTATCTCACCACCCCATATTTTGTGCCAAACAAAAGACTCATCACCACTCTTCGTGCAGCGGTAAAAAGAAATGTAGATGTGCGCGTACTCGTACCAAAAACATCAGACTGGGTGCTCGTAAATCGCGCATCTCACAGCTTTTTTGAAGAATTACTTTCTTCTGGTGTGCGCATTTATCAACATTCTGGAGATTTTTTACACGCAAAGACCGCAGTAGTAGACGGAAAATGGTCTACCTTGGGTAGCTTCAATTTTGACAACCTCAGCTTTTCATACAACCACGAAGCCAACATCGTTACCGACAATCCGATATTTGTAAGCACCCTAAAAAACCACTTTGAGCTAGACATATCAAGGTCCGAAGAGGTCTCTTTAAATAAATGGCTACAGAGACCTTTTTTATGGAAAATCCGCGAGTTTTTCATAAAGGCAATACGCCGTTTCCTATAATGGCTTTGCCTATTGCCTTGTTTTGCAAAAGATGCTATATTTTTGGGACGTTATCAGGTTATTTTCATACACATATTGAGTACCAAGGTTAGAATAAATCATCAAATCAAAGCCCCAGAATTGCGGGTTATTGGTCCTAAAGGGGAGAATATAGGGGTAGTTTCCCTTGTAGAAGCCCTAAAGCATGCGACAGAAGCAGGGCTTGATTTGATAGAGATATCGCCAAACGCCAATCCACCGGTTGCAAAGATAATGGATTATGGTAAATTTCAGTACGATGATAACAAAAAGCAGAAGCTTGCAAAGGCCAAAGCTCACGTAGTGGAGGTAAAAAATATTCAAGTAAAGGTGGGTACTGGAGAGCACGACTTGGCACTCAAAGCAAAAAAGGCTTCCGAGTGGCTTTTAGAGGGAAATCGGGTTAAAATAGACCTCTTCCTCCCAGGCAGAAGCAAGTATATGGATTTCAATTTCCTCAAAGAGCGAATGTCGAGAGTACTGAAACTCATAAGCGTAGAATATAAAGTAGCCGATGAACCAAAAAAGAGTCCAAAGGGTCTCTCAACAATAATCGAAAGAGCATAAATATTATTATGAAAACAAACAAATCATTTGCAAAACGATTGAGGTTGACCAAGAACGGCAAAATTATTGCCCGAAAAACTGGTCAAAACCACTTCAATTCAAAAGAAAGCGGACGAAGCCAGCTCTCAAAAAAGCGATCTACTACTTTTATTATGAACAACAAGCTTCGTAGCCGATATCTTGTAAACCTATAATTTAAAAATATGACACGAGTAAAAAAAGGCGTTAATGCGCTAAAAACACGAAGAAATGTATTGAAACAAGTAAAAGGTTATCGTTTTGGACGTGGCACAAAAGAGCGACAAGCTTATGAAGCTATCGCCCACGCTGGAGCTTATGCTTTTGCTCATCGACGAGACAAGAAAAATGTTTTTCGAAAACTTTGGACAGTACGTATCAATGCGGCACTAGACGCAAAAGGAATTTCTTATAGTAAATTTATAGGCGCAATGAAAAAGAAAGGAGTCCTTATAGACAGAAAAATCCTCGCAGCTCTTGCAGAAAAAAACCCAGAAACATTTGAAAGACTGGTGTCTCAGATAAAGTAAGTAAAAAAGTAGAAAGCAAAAAAATAAATATGTACTAAAAACAGCACGCATAAATCGCTGGTGCGATTTTGCTCCGTCTCGGCTACCCGCCTGCGAAGTCTGTTTTTAGTACATATTTATTTTTTTGCTTTCTACTTTTTTACTTACTTTATCTAACACAACAACTCATAAGCCTTTGACCTTTCTGGATAGAGCGCATCTACGCCCACATAATCACGCAAGCGTTGCACCAAAAACATTCCTGACTTTGGCTCACCAAGCACAACAAAAACTTTTTTTACTGTCTTTGCAGTATGCTCAACAAAATCAATCAAACCGTCTGAGTCTTTGTGCGCAGAATATCCGCCAATCATTTCTATTTTTGCCTTCACATCTATTTCCTCGCCCCTTATCATCACCTTTTTTGCACCGTCTTGAATCTGTCTACCGAGAGTACCGAGACCTTGATATCCTATAAGCAAAAGTGTATTTTTTGAATTCGGTAAATAGTTGGCTTCATGATGCACTACCCTGCCACCGCTAGACATTCCAGAGCCAGCGATAATTATTTTTGGATTTGGCGTATGAATTATAGACTTTGAATCTTGACTTGCGAGCACATTTTTTAATTTTGGAAAATTGAAAATTTTGTCACCACCGGCGATATCTTCTCTAGTCGCTTTATTAAAAAAACTCTCCGAGCTAAAGCGTTTATAAATTTCTGTAATTTTTATAGCTAAAGGCGAGTCGAGAAAGACCGGCACGGACGGTAGTATGCCGTCTTCTATCATATTGTTTAGCTTGTATAAAATAATCTGCGTACGCTCTAGAGAAAAAGACGGTATCACGAGCACTCCCCTTTTTTCTATCGTATCTTTTATGATGGACTCGAGCTTTTTGTCGGCAACATCTTTACTCTCATGGTTTCTGTCGCCATACACACTATCAATGACCAAATAGTCCGCATCTGTAACAAACTCAGTATCTTTGAGAAGCGCTGCCGGCGAGTTGCCCAAATCCCCACAAAAAACAATTTTTTTGCCGTTGTATGTAAATTCATAAATAGAAGAGCCAAGCACATGTCCGGCATCTTTTAAATAAACAGAAAACTCGTCTGTCAGCGCGGTGTTTTTATGGTACGGAATAGTCTGCCAGAAATTGAAAGTATTGTGGACGTCGTTTTCAAAATACAGGGGTGTCTTTCCATTTATCTTTGAATCCATTTCAATGATTTTTACTGCGTCCTGAAGCATAAGCTCTGAAAGCTCTCTTGTCTCTGGAGTAGAATAAATAATTCCCTTGAAACCATCACGCACGAGTTTTGGAATACGCCCAATATGGTCTATGTGGGCATGTGTAACAAAAAGCATATCTATCGTCGCTGGGTCGTACTCAAATGGTTTGTGATTTTCTTCGGTTGCGTTTTGACTTCCCTGCACCAACCCACAGTCAACCAAAATTTTTGTTTTTTTACTTTCAAGCAAAAAATTGGCGCCTGTCACACTTCCCACTCCTGTACAAAATGTAAGTTTAAGTGTTTGCATATTATTTTTCTTCTATTTCAATACTAGTTGGTTTTTTATAATATCTATGCAAAATCATAGCGGACACAACACCACCGACAGAGTCCATAATCAAATCTAAAATAGTATCAAAAAAACCTTCTCCACCGACAAAAGAAAGTCCAGCAAGATATTCAAATATTTCCCACGCAACTCCTACAGAAAACGCAGAGAGTAAAGCTAGAATTATAAAATACTTTAAGTCATCGCGCTTTGACACCTGCACATATTTTGAAAAAAACAAAAACCAAAGAAAAATAAAGCCAAACCAAAAGCCACCCAGAAAATGCATCATTATATCAAACCACGGCAATGCCCAATATAAATAAAATTTCAGTGCAATAAAATGAGAAATCGCAATACCGAGAATTACAAAAAATATTAGTGGGAAAAATGGTTTTTTATATATCATTTCAGAAAATATAAGAAGCTCAATATAATAATACCGTTTTAAAACTTTAATTAAAACATCCGCTTGTCGCGGATGGCTTAATAGGGTCATTTGAGTATATTGCCCTAGTGAAACACTAGGTGGGTGCTTGCAGTGTTACACCAAGGTGCAACACAATTAAAGCTCCCTGAATTTTTATTTAATCTAGATAATATCCCAAATAACCCTACCGCAATTATACTCCTGTCTATATCGCATTCAAACTCTTTGTACACTTTTTGCATCATTGCGATACAAATCGAAAACAGAATCAAGCGACCCCCCTAAAAAATGGCTTACATTACCTCGTAAAGAATTTTTTCTTGAATGCTTGTATAGCTTGTGAGCTCATTTTCCTTAAACCAAAGGATTATCTCATTATTTGCTTCTTTTACAGAGCTTGAAGCGTGTACTAGGTTGCGAATAGAACGGTTGTCACCATCTGACATCTGGTATGAGTCTAGGACAAAGTCTCCTCTGATAGTACCAACATCTGTGCCGAGTGGCTCTGTGCCTCCAGTGATTTTGCGGACAATAGCTACAGCGTGCGCCCCCTCCCAAACCATACACACTACCGGCCCACTAGTCATATATGTTTTTAAATAGCTGATTATCTGGTCGGCTATTGCGATAGGATCTTCAAAAGCTGGCTTCTCCCCTTTTTCTAGCGCTGACTTTATGCGCTTTTCACCGACAACCTTTTTCCATTCTGGATCAATAGTATAGTGACTTTCTATCTGCTCTGGACTAGGTTTTAGCATTTTTAAAGCAACGAGTTTTAGACCGACTCGCTCATATCTTTTTATAATCTCGCCCAAGAGTGACCGCTGGACTCCGTCTGGTTTGATAATAACAAATGTTCTTTCTGTTTTTGGATGCATTTTATTTTTAAATTACTAAATTATTAAATTATTAAATTACAAAATTACTTCGTAAGAATGATAGCATCTCCTTGCGTAATTGCAATCGTATGCTCAAAGTGTGCGCTTCGTTTTCCATCTTTTGTGCGGTAAGTATAACCGTCACCGTCAAGCGTAATTTTTCCTGTGCCGACATTTAACATTGGCTCTATCGCGAGCACCATTCCTGGTTTTAGAGTTACACCAGTCCCTCTTTTGCCAGTGTTTGGCACAAACGGTTCTTCATGAACTTTGTAACCAACGCCGTGTCCAGCAAGACCGAGTGCATTTGAAAATCCAGTTGAGCGAACAAAAGTTTCGATAGCGTGGCCAATGTCGCCGATAGTGTTTCCACCGCGCGCAGCTTCAATGCCTTTAAAAAGGGCTTCTTTCGTTGCTCGCAAAAGCTTTCGTGATTCTACATCTATTTTCCCGACAGGCACTGTGATGGCTGAGTCTGTAATGAGACCTTTGTGTATTATTCCCATATCAAGACCGACAATGTCTCCCTCGACGAGTACGCGAGAATGTTCGTTGGGGATACCGTGCACCACCTCGTCGTTTATAGAAACACAGAGACTTGCTGGATATGGACGCTTGGCGCCATCTGGCTGATAGTTTAAAAAAGACGGCTTATCACCAGCAGAAAGTATGAGCTCGCGTGCCATATCATCAAGCTCTTTTGTAGAAATACCAGGGCGTACCATATCTGCCAAAGTATGCAAAATAATCGCGAGTCTTTTACCTCCTTCTTTCAAAATCTCTATTTCTTCTGGTGTTTTTATCGTAACCATGAGTCTTGCACAATACCTTTTTATTTGGACAAAATCAACTTTGAAACTATCTCCTGATGCACATCCTCTTTGCCCTGTTCGCCATTTATTTCTATAAAATTATAGTTTGGATTATTTCTATAATACTCAATAGCAGGCATTACATCTGTTTCAAACCATTTTAGGCGAGTTTCTATTCCCTCAGGAGAGTCGTCTGCGCGACTACGCGACAAGAGATGCTTGCGTGACCAATCTTTACTGACTTTTAGATAAATTACATTTGCTTTTCTGTTGTAGAGAGTTAGCGCCGAGTTTAGGGTCTCTGCTTGTACTACGGTACGCGGAATACCATCTACCACCATATGCTCCTGACCAGAAAACTGCCTGACCATCATATCTGCCATGAGCCACACCGCCAAAAAATCTGGCTGACGCTCTCGCCTACTGTAAATCTCTGCTGAAAGCTTGCTTGTAAGATTATCTTCTTTTATAAATTCTCGAAAACGATCTCCAGTAGCAAGATAAAAAAAGCTACGATTATTTTTATCCTCTTTTTTTATATAGTCTTCTAAAAAGCCGGCTTGAGTACCTTTGCCACAGCCAGAACTTCCAATCAAAATAAATGTTTGTGGATTCATAAAATTATTATATCATCAAAAAACCGCCAGAAGGCGGATTTTTTAATACTCTCTGATAGTTACTTGGGCTTCTATTTTCTTTATCAAATCTATGACCACAGAAACTACGATGAGGAGCGCTGTACCTCCGATAGAAAATGCGGTGATACCTGTACCCGCTTTGACTGCGAGAGGAAGGACGGCAATGGTACCGAGAAACAATGCGCCGAAAAGAGTTAGTCGGGTGAGGATTTTTGCAATATGCTCTGATGTTGGACTACCCGGTCGTACTCCTGGGATAAATGCTCCACCTTTTTGAAGATTTGTAGAAATAGAATCTGGATCAAAAGTCACTGCTGTGTAGAAATAAGTGAAAACAAAAACAAGTAAGAAGTAGAAAATAGCGTAAACCCAGCCGTTATTTAGGAAATTTAATATCGCTGAAGAAACCGACTTAAATACAGGGCTACTAACATTTTGCAAGAAACTGAAAATCATTTGTGGGAAAAGCAAAATAGACATCGCAAAGATGATTGGAATAACTCCAGCTTGATTTAGGCGAAGTGGAAGGTATGTAGAAACACCGCCGTAGACTTTTGAGCCACGAACTTGTTTTGCATAAGTAATAGGAATCGGTCGCTCTGCTTCTGTAATAATAACTATCGCAGCGGTAACAACGAGGGTGAGGATTAAAAAGAGTAGATAAACTGGTATTTGTGTTATATCAAAAACAAACTGTAACTGAGCAATACCTGCAGGCAAACCCGCCACGATACCTGCAAAAATAATCAAGGATACACCGTTGCCGATACCGTATTGGGTGATGAGCTCTCCTATCCACATCAAAAGCACCGCACCCGCTGAAATAATAGCGATATTTACAATCTGCTCTTGAAAAGACATCACGCCGAGCACACCGTTTGATTTTAACAGTGCCAAAAATCCGTAAGCTTGCACCACAGCAATAGGCACTGTGAGCATTCTGGAGTATTGTGCAAACTTTTTTCGCCCAGCATCACCCTCCTCTTGATAAATGGCCTTTAGGCGCGGAGACATAATAGTAAGCAACTGCATTATAATAGACGCTGTGATATATGGACTCACACCGATCATCACGATAGAGAGATTTGAAAAACCACCTCCAGAAAAAAGATTGAAAAGATTTAGAAAATCGTTGCCAGCAAAAAAAGATTGTAGTCGCAAAGGGTCCACTCCCGGAATAGGAATAGTAGCGAGTGCTCTAAACACCACCAAGGCACCCAAAACAAACAAGACTCTCTTTCTCAGAATTTTGTCTCGAAAGATTGCGTTAATTTTAGCAAAAAAATTTTTCATATTTAGAGAGCTACACTTCCACCAGCTTTTTCAACTTTTATTTTTGCAGCAACTGAAACAGTACATCCTGAGATAGAAAGCTTTTTTGTAAGCTCACCACCTGCAAGTATTTTAACATTAGGGCGCACTCCTCGGCGAATGCTGATGACTTTTTTCTCCACAAGAATAGCTGGAGTTACTGAGTCGTTGTTTGAAAAAGCCTTTTCAAGGTCGCCAACATTTACTGGAGTAGCTTTTCCTTGGATACTTTTGTTGCTGTTTTTCCCATGACCGCGGAGTTTTGGAAGTCGTTTGATAAAATCTCGTATTTCTGGGCGGAGTTTTCCTCCAGCACGAGCTTTCTGACCCTTTGTACCACGGCCAGATGTTTTACCTCGCTTGCCTCCTCGGCCAACCATTCTGGATTTTTTGTTTTTTGTTTTTCTTTTTATGTTGTGAATTTGCATAGCAGTGATATTACGATATTACTTGAACTTCATCAGTTTTTTGCTTTCGCGCTTTAAGCTTTTTTAATGCCTCTATTGCAGCGCGAGCATTATTTAATTTATTTTTACTTCTTGAGAAAAGCTTGGCACCGGTATTTTTTATACCCGCAAGCTCAAGCACTGGTCGCACAGAACTTCCTGCGATAATACCTTTTCCCGGAGCTGGCATAATGAGCACCTGAGAACCAGAGTATTTTGCAAATACATCGTGACTGATAGACATATCTTTTGTTGTTTTTACAACAATCATATTTTTCTTTGCATCACGAAGAGCTTTTTCAATAGCCAGTGAAGTATCGCTTGCCTTTCCAATACCAACACCGACAGAGCCCTTTCGGTTGCCAGCTACCATAGCAACACTAAAACTAAATCGTCGTCCTCCAGTCACCACGCGTGTTACACGGCGGATACTGATAATCTTTTGGTCAAACTCTGGCTTTGCTCGTGCTTCTCGACGAGGAGCTCTGCGAGGATTTTTTTGAAACGAGTTGCGGTTGTTACTACCAAATCCACCAAAAGCTTTATTTTCTATTTTTGCAGGAGCAACTGGTGCAACAGGCGCAGGCACCACTGGTGTTGGTGTTGTCTCTACGTTTGGTTTTGTTGTTGTATCTGTATCCATATATTAAAACTTTAATCCTTGCTCTCTTGCGCCTTCTGCTACTGCTTTTACCTTGCCAGTATACACGTATCCGCCACGATCAAAAACTACTGACTTTATATCTTTTGCAATTGCCTTTTTTGCTATTTCTTTTCCAGCGGCAAAAGCTTTTTCTGTATTGGTTTTGCCTTTCATGTCTCTAGTAGATGCGGCGACAAGAGTCTTGCCTGAAGTATCATCGATAAGCTGTAGGTAAAGAGCTGTGTTTGTTTTTGCAACTGAAAAACGTGGGCGCTCAGATGTACCTGAAATAGTAGAACGAATTTTCTTGTGTCGACGCTGTCTCTTTTCTGTTTTATTTTTGCTTTTACTCATGTTTTTATTTATGCAGCTTTCTTACCCTGCTTTCGGCGAATTACTTCATCTGAATAACGAATGCCCTTTCCCTTGTAAGGTTCTGGCTTTTTGAAAGCTCTGATATGAGCAACAAGCTGACCAACCTTTTCTTTATTAACACCAGATACTGTTATGATATTTTTGTCTGAAACAACTTTTAGGTCAGATGGAATAGCAACTTTTATTTGGTGAGAAAATCCAAGTCCCATCACAAGCTCGTTTCCTTTTACTTCTGCTTTGTATCCAATACCCTCTACGATAAGCTTTTTTTCAAATGGCTTATTTACACCAGCTATCATATTTGTGATATGAGATGCGTATGTACCCCAAAGAGCCTTGTTGCTATTGTTTTTTGTTGGAGCAAGAGTAATATTGCGTTCTACAACTGTGATAACGATATTTTTTTCAAAAGCACGGGAAGTCTCGCCGTGTGGACCTTTTACAGAAAAAATACCGTTTGAAATATTTACTTCTGTTTTTGCAGGAATCACTATTATTTTTTTTCCAATTCGTGACATATATTAGTATTACCAGATTTTAAATAGAGTTTCTCCTCCGACTTTTTCTTTCTTTGCCTCTCGTCCAGTCAAAATACCTTTTGGAGTTGTGAGGATGAGTGTACCTGTGCCGTATTTTACAGGATAAATTTCTTTTGCCTTTTGATACACTCTCTTTGAAAGTTTGGAGATGCGCTGTACGCCTTGAATTCTTGGAGAGCCATCTGGCTGATAAGCGAGCTCAGCTTCGATAAACTTTGTTATCTTTTTACCTTTTTTTGAAACAGATTTTAGATAGCCCTCCTGTTGTAAAACAGTAGCGATTTCAAATTTTATTTTTGAATATGGAAAAACAAGAGATTCTTTTTTTACATCTCCGGCGTTCTTTATTCTTGTTATCATGTCAGCGATATGGTCCATATATTTAAATTACCAAGAAGATTTCGTGATACCAGGGATTTTACCCTCATTAGCTAGCTCTCTGAAACATATTCGGCAAAGGTCAAAATCTCGCATATAGCCTCGTTTTCGTCCACATCTAAAACATCGTCTTACCAATCTGGTTGAAAACTTTGGTGTCTTTTTTGATCTTGCTATAACTGATGTTTTTGCCATTTTTTATATATTTCTAAACAAAAAGAGCTTAAAAAGCTCGTGCTTCATACTATCAATTCAATACCCCATTGTCAAACAAAAAAGCCTTATTTCTTTGCCTTTTTCTGGGCTTTTTCACTATTGTCTCCTTTTTTGAAAGGAAAGCCCATGTGTTCAAAAAACGCCTGTGCTTCGGCTCTACTTTTAGCCGTTGTAACGATAGTAACGCCCATACCAAAGACATCCTTTAGATCCTCGTCTATCGTTTCAGGGAAAATGATGTGCTCTTTGATACCTAGGGTATAGTTGCCCATAGCGTCTATCGCTTTTGTAGACATACCACGAAAATCCTTTGTTCTAGGCAAAGCAATGTTTATTAGCTTGTCTAAAAAGTCATTCATTCGCTTTCCTCGCAATGTAATCTGTACTCCTACTGGGTCACCTTCTCGCACCTTGAAAGCTGCGATAGAAATCTTTGCTCCTTTTCGCATTGGCTTTTGTCCAGTGATTTTTGAAAGACGGTCTACGACGAGGTCGATTTTCTTTTTATCTTTAAATGAACCGACGCCAGAACTCACGATGATTTTTACGAGCCGTGGAGCTTGCATTGGGTTTGTGTATCCTTGAGACTCTTTTAGAGCGCTGAAAGCTAAACTAATTTTTTCTTTTACTGTTTTTATAGCCATGGTAGTTTTTTATATTGTTGTTCCACTCTTTTTTGCAATGCGTACTTTTTTGCCGTTGACTGTCTTTAATGCTACGCGTGTGCCTTTGCTTGTTTTTGGGTCAATAATCATAACATTTGAAATATGAATAGGCATTGTCTTTTCTATGATTTGACCTTTTTGACCACTCTTTTTAGCGCGCTCATGAGTTTTGCGTAGATTAACACCAGCCACAATCACTTTGTTTTCTTTTGGGAAAGACTTTAGGACTTTTCCTGTTTTGCCTTTGTCTTTTCCAGACATCACTATTACGTTGTCGTCTTTTCTTATTTTCATAAAATTTATACTACTTCTGGGGCTTTAGAGATGATTGTTTGAAAACCTTTTTCTGCTATTTCTCGAGGAATTGGCCCGAAAATACGTCCTGCGATAGGTTCGTTTTTTTCTTTTTCAAGAATCACCACTGCGTTTTCATCAAATCGGATATATGACCCGTCCTTTCGACGAAATGCTTTTTTTTGTCGCACCACGACTGCTCGAAGCACGTCTTTCTTTTTTATAGCTTTTCGAGGTGCAGCTTTTTGTACAGAAAGTACGACGATGTCGCCGATAAAAGCGTATCGCTTTTTTGAGCTTCCGAGTACTTTGAATATTCGTCCGATCTGTGCTCCGGAGTTATCTGCGATTTTAACAATTGAACGTGGCTGTATCATAAAAATTATATAACCTTAAAATGCTTATCCTTTGAAATGGGCGCAGTCTCTATTATTGTTACTTTGTCGCCGATTTTCTTTGTGTTTCCAGCATCATGCGCTTTAAACTTTTTGTGAATGTGGACGTATTTTTTGTACTTTGGGTGTTTTACATAACGCTCCACACGCACAACAATAGTATCCTTCATTTTGTCTGAAGTAACGATACCTGAAAGTGTTTTTCCTTTTTTTATTGCCTCTTTTTCCATATTATTTCTTTAGTGTTTGAAGCACTGTGAGAATGCGTGCAATATCTCGCTTTATCTCTCTTCCTTCTTTCACATTTCGAATTTTACTGCCAGCAAGACCGAAACGGAAATTTCGAAGAGCTACACGCTTGTCGTAAAGCGCTTTTTCCAGTTCCTTTTCGTTTTTATCTTTAAACTCTGACATGTAAATTTGTATACTATATTTTTTTGGCCGTAAGTCAAACTTATTTCGCGTCTCTTGCGATAACCTTTGATTTTAGCGGAAGCTTTGTTCCCGCTTTTCGTAGGGCTTCTCTAGCTGTCGCTTCGTCTACTCCGTCCACCTCAAAGACTACTCGCCCCGGTTTTACAGGCACCTGATATCCCTGAGGATCTCCCTTTCCCTTTCCGAGTTTTACTTCGGCTGGCTTTGCAGTAAAAGGCATGTCTGGAAAAATACGAATCCAGATTTTGCCGTTTTTACCTAGAGCACGAGAGAGAGTTTTTCGAGCAGCTTCAATCTGATTTGACCGTACTCTTTTATATGTCAAAGCTTTTAGACCAAAAGATCCGAAAGAAACTTTTGTACCACGAGTAGCAACTCCAATTTTTTTTGGGTTCTCTCGGAAGGTATGCCATTTTCGATATTTTACTTTTTTAGGGAGTAACATGTTGGTTATTATTTATTCTGGTCTTTACTGAAAATCTGACCTCGGTAAATCCAAGTCTTTACTCCGATTTTTCCATAAGGCAAATATGCTTCGTATTTACAAAAATCAACGTCTGCGCGAAATGTCTGAAGTGGCACTTGTCCTTTTTTGAGTTTTTCTGTTCTAGACATTTCTGCTCCACCAAGTCGTCCTGAAAGCATTATTTTTATACCGAGGACTTCTCTGTTTGCCATAACCTTTTCTACCATTTGTTTCATTACTCTACGGAAAGGCATTCGCTTTTCTAGGCCCTCTGCTACCATCTGCGCCACAATAGATGCGTTTGCTTCTGGATATCGCACTTCTTTGATATCTATTTTTAGCTCTTCTGTCACAGGGAGGCCTTTTTTTGCAAGCATTGAAAGGAGCTCGGTTCGGAGTTTTGTCATTCCCTCTCCGCTTCGGCCGATGATAGCACCCGGTCGTGAGCTTTCAATGATGATGCGTAGAGTTTTTGCACCTCGCTCTATTTCAACACCGCTAACAAAAGAGCCACGGAGCTTTTTTTCTAAGTATTCACGAATAGTAATATCGCTTTTAAGGAATTTTTTGTATTGAGCACCAACACCAAACCACCTGGACTTCCAGTCTCTAATAATTCCGAGTCTATGTGCGTATGGATGTACTACGTGTGTCATATTATTTTAATTTTTTTACTTCTTTTGGCTTTTCTGCTGTTTTCTTTTCTGCCTTTATCTTTTCAGCTTTTTCACCAAGCACAATTACAATGTGACTTGTGCGTTTTCGAATAGTAAAAGCTCGACCTCGCGCTTGTGGCATGCTTCGGTATAATATTTTACCGCCGTTTACACTCATTTCTTTTATCACGAGTGTTTCAATATTTAAATCAAGATTCTTTGCGTTTGAAATAGCAGATTTCAAAAGTTTTTCTATAGGCAAAGCGGCCTTTTTGTCTACGAATTGTAGAGCAGAAAGCGCATTATCAACACTCTTGCCTCTTATGAGATTGGCTACTAGACGAACTTTTCGTGGAGATTGTCTGTAATTATTAAGTTGTGCAGTAGCAGTATTCATAATATTTATTATTTCTTTGCAGAATCGCCTGTCGCTTTTGCAGATTGTGCAGCAGCGATTTCGCTATCTTTCTTTTTAATTTCAAGCTCTTTTTGCATCTTTCCTCCGTGTTTAGTAAATTTTCGAGTAAGTGAAAACTCTCCTAGTCTGTGACCTACCATGTCTTCGGTGACGAGTACTTCGATGTGCTCTCGGCCGTTGTGTACTCCAAACACAAAACCTATCATTTCAGGGGCTATTTGGCTGTCTCGCGCCCATGTCTTTATAACGCCAGTTTCTAGCGGTTTTTTGCCCTCAATTTTTTTGAGAAGCTTTTCATAGACATATGGACCTTTTTTTAGTGACCGTGTCATTTTTTAAAAAATAAACAAAAACAGCCAAAAGCTGTGTATGCACCATAATAGCCAAAAGGTCTACAATAGTCAACCCGAAATCAGAACATTTATATAGTAGGGTTTTTCGATGAGTGTTGCCAAGCTCATGATACATACAACCATTGACAAACTACCTTTTGTTTGATACTGCATACGGATAGTTCTTTGATATAGAATCACTATTTGAGACGAGCTTTTTGAGCCTTTAAAAACAATCAACTGTAGGGCATAGAAAGCTCGTCTCAAAAGAGACAAGACGTAATCTTGGGGTCGTATCCTCAAATCCAGTCGCCCTTGAGATAATTTCAAAAGGGCTAACAGAAAGGCAAAGTATATGAAATGGACAGAAATTCCTGCTGGCGACATCAATGCCGCCAACCAACGTTTGTGGGTTTCTATTGGCAGTTTCGCATCAGAAGTAGTTGCAGCGATCAATGCAAATCCTGCATTTGCTGACCAGATGGCAATTCACATTGTGACATCAGCATACGATTTGGGGGTTGTTGACAAATCAATGTCAATGACTAGCTTGAATCCTCAGTGGCTTAAAGCTCGCAACATCATGGGTGAGAACTTCTTCGGAGTCGAGGATGTTATCAAGCACTTTGGGGTCAACCCCACGAAACAGCAGCTCGCTGTCCTCGCCGAAATTCCATGGAGCGAGGAGGTGTTGATATCCTGCAAAGACACACACGTTCTCGTCGCGGTGTTCCCGTTGTCAATCCTCGACATCCGTGGACACGCTAGGAAGCAGTCCGACCAGACCATATTTTACTCACAGGACTGGTACAATAAGCAGCCGTTCGCCAAGGACAAGGGCGAAATCGGCTGGCAGTTGGTCGGGAAAGTTCCAGTGGCAAAATCAATCAGAAAGACGTGGAATGAGCAACAAGCGCTACTCTCGAAAGATGAGGAAACGCCCAAAGCTCAGGTCGTCGTCTACACGATGGTCAGTCACTTCCTCAACACTGGTGAGCGTCTGTTTGAGAAGTTCTACGTGCGGTGCGCCGATCTCGACTCGGAGGAGGGTAGCCACGTCTACGTCGGACACTTCGATACCTGTGGTCTCAGCTTTGACCCATGGTTTGACAATCTCCCCTATGTCCACATAGGGTTGTCGGTTTCCATGAAGCAGTAGAAACAGTGATTCTTATCTCTTGAGGGGCTATTGATTTTTGCCCCCCTAAACACTCGAGCCTCCGCGAAAAATTCGCGGAGGCTCTTTCATTAATTTGATATTTCAAAAAATAATTGTGCTTGTCCCCATTAATTTTGTGTCCCCATTAATTTTGACCAATTTAACACTAACGAAGTTCTACAGCTGTGTATCCGGCAGTCCCAGTAATTACATACGACTGTCCATTAGGAACTATTGCAGATATAGTGCTTTCATTACCCCATGTGCCAGATATAGTTGCGTTAGCAACTTGGATTCCACCGACAAATATCTTGTAAGAAGAAGGCTGGTATAAATACTGTCCTACATTTACAACTATAGGGCGACCTGTTGTGTTGGTGTAAGTTGTTCCACTTGTTCTAGTAACAATTTGCCAAGTCTGCCCAACACCAATCCCCCCACCAGCCGCTGCCTGCCAAGTTCCAGTTCCGTCAGCATCAGAGGTCAGCACTTTGCCTGCCGCAGCACCGTTTCCTCGTAATCTAAAGCTTCCGTTTATATCAAGTGCCGCTTGGGGGTCTGTTGTTTTTATTCCAATATTTCGATTTGGTTTAATATATAGTGGGTAAGTATTGTTTGTTGAATCATCAGGACTTCCAATACGAAATGACCCATCATACGCAGTTTCTATACCCCAGCCCTGATTAGAGTTTGAATTTTTAAAAAAAATAGCATAACTACTAGCATTACTAACTCCATAAGTAAAAATAGACAGTGCTGGTTTAAAAAGATTCGCATCTAACACATTGCTTACATGTAATTTACCTGAAAGTATTGAGCTTCCTGGGATATAAGGTGGCGGATTTATTTCTCCAATACCGACATTGCCTTTTTTAACAAAAAGCCCCACGACCCCTGAGGTGTTTTCCAGACTATCTCCCAGAGTTACTCCTCCCTTTTTAATTTGACCTGCAGTTCCAATGTGTATCGGAGCATCCACATTTCCATTTGGTGGTGCTTGATGAGGTCCACACCAAGTACCAGCTATACAATGATCAGCACTTACAGAAGAGATTCCTAGTGCAAGTAGTAGAGCTAGAGCAATAACTTTTATGGTGTTAATTATTTGAGAGGTGGTTTGGGTTTTCATAATTTACTTGGTTTGAGTAATAAAAATATTTACTAATACCAAAATAATACCACAGAACACAGACCTTGAAGGTGGTGGTGTTGATAAGCGATGATGAAAAAAGACAACAGATGGTAGCGACAAAAAAATAAAATACACAAAAAACAGGCTTCGCAGGCGGGTAGCCGAGACGGAGCAAAAATGCGAGAGCGTTTATGCGTACTCTTTTTTTGAATACTTTTTATTTTATTTTGTTCCTACAGCACTTTATCTAGCACACCGTACTTTTTTGTAGACTACAGCTTTTGCCTTATTTTCTTCTCTCTGCCATTTTATAAACCTCTCGCCTATGACAAATGATGAGTATTCTCACTTCACCACCAGTAATAGCGTAAACAATCCTATAATCCCCCACTCTAATTTTCCAATATTGTTTGAGTGTCGCCCTCAAAGGAATACCGTAAAAAATTGGATTGACAGCAATTTTATTTTCAATCGCTTTTTTTATTCTAGACGCCTCCCGCTTTGGGAGCTTTGGAATATCATTTTTTACAACGAGTGGGTGGTAAAAAATGTGCCAATGTGAGTTGAGCAACCCTTTATTATCTGGCCTTTTTCCAAGCTGACTCATGAGAAATATATTTTATTTTATCCTGTGGGTACGTGTTCGTATTTCCTCTGACGCGACTGTCAGCGACATTTGCAAGTGCCAAATCTTCTTCAAGTAAAAGGGCTAAACGCAAAAGCTCTGTGGCTTTTGTGGTCACCAATACGCCGTCGCGCATAGCGGCACTATTGATAGCTGACAGCACATCAGCATCAGCTGTAATATTTATTCTCTTTTTTGTGGTTTTTGTAGACATGAAAAGAGTGTAACAAATTTGTTACACTGGGTCAAGCAAATGTTCCAATCATCTTAATTATGCCCGACCTGTTCAATAAGAGCATGAGTGTATCAGTTATATTCATTTACGTCAGCGTGTGTGACGTCAATGTATAGCTACGTCAATGAATAAAACTTTTTCTGCCAGAAATTTAGTGACCGTTAAGACTGGGTCGGAAGAATAAACTTGTACCATATCCCCCACTATTAATTCGGAAAGTTTTTTGCCAGAAAAAATAGTGGTTGGAGCAATCTGAATTTGATAAGTCTTTTTTATTTGTTTTATCGTATAGGGTTTAGAGAAATCAATTTTCTCAACCTGCACAGTGTCAGCGACAGAGGATTCTACAAAGAAAGAGTTTCCTTCAATGCTTTTAACTTCTCCAATAATAGTTTTTTCATCCCCCAAGAATGCTTGCTTTGATGCTTCGTTTATTTTAACCAAATCAGGTGTATTTACCGCCACATTAAAATTTGTTGTTGCGACATTTCCTCCTTGTTTAAACAAAGCAAACTCCTGTTTTTGTTTGTACACAATAACCCCCAACACAATAAGCGCAACAGTGAGAAACCCCATAAAACTAATTAGTATTTTGTTCATAAAAAATTATTTTGAATATTACCACCAAATAACAACCTTGCCTGCGAAGCCCGGATTGCCGGCACTAGAGCCCAATGTGCCACCACCACCCGCACCTGCTGATCCACTTATACCCGCAACACCAGCTCCACCAGCAGATCCTACTTGTGACCAGCTGTTTATACAGGTACCACCCACGTTTCCACCAGATGCATAAGAAGTACTATTACAATAACGAAGCCCGTTGCAATGGTTACCATTACACTCCTCAATATAATTTCTTCCACCAGAACCACCACCCGCCGATGCTATGCCCGCAACCGATGAAGTTCCTCCTGTAGCACCAAATGTTAGTCCCAGATAAGGTAAGCCAATCCAGAGACCTTGTGCTCCACCTCCACCTCCTGCACCAATCGTAACACTAATACTTTGAGCGGGGGTAACCGCCTGAAATATTTTTTGTGTGTAGTATCCTGAACCACCTCCACCGCCACTTGTTTTATTAAAAATGTGGTGATCATAATTTTGACTGTAGGTATTTGACCCAGCACCGCCACCTCCACCCCATACCGCAACGTTAATAAAGTTTACCCCAACAGGAACAATGAATGTACCGTTTGAATTAAAGGTTTGCATCCCTGGTGAATAGGGATTTATCGTACCCAAACATTTCTCAGTCCCAGTCCCGGGACCGGCTGTGCCGAAAGTTGTACAAATATCTCCGGTTTTAATTTGTTTTAATGGGCCTATATTGATTGGCGCTGGCACATTTCCACCTGGTGGTGCTTGCTGAGGTCCAGACCATTGAGCACTTACATAAGAGATTCCTAGTGCAAGTAGTAGAGCGAGAGCAATGACTTTTATGGTGTTGATTATTTGAGATGTGGTTTGGGTTTTCATAATTTTACTTGGTTTGAGTAATAAAAATATTCACTAATATCAAAATAATACCACAGAACACAGACCATGAGAGAGAGGATGTTGATAAG
>JBCLGW010000007.1:0-25991 GCA_039740835.1 Parcubacteria group bacterium
ACGTCTTTTAGATAGAGTTATAAAAAAGTTTCCATTTGTAGAATCTATCGGTCTAAAAACCAGAGTGTATTTTAAAAAATTTTCATCCGCAGTAGCTACTTTTTTCTAATATAATATTTGAGCGATATTTGGAGGACGACACTGTAAGAGTTGCCAATAAATCACCATTTAAGGTAGGATAGTGAGCGAGATGAATATGAAAAACGAAACACAATACGATATTTTACTTTTCTATAAATATATAGATGTAGAAGATCCAAAAATTTTAATGTATGAACAAAGGACTTTGTGTGAAAAACTCGGCTTCAAAGGGCGAATGATTATTGCGCACGAAGGAATGAACGCTACTCTAGAAGGCACAAAAGAAAATATTGAAAAATACTGCAAAAAACTCACATCAGACCCAAGGTTTGCAGATACTCATTTTAAAATAAGTGGTGGGACAGGGGATTCGTTTCCTAGACTTTCTATAAAAGTACGCAAAGATATTGTAAGCGATTCTTTTGGCGCGCAGGTAGATGTAGACCCTCGTAAAACCACAGGCAAGAGACTTTCGGGAGCAGAGCTTCATCAGTGGCTACAGACCAAGCCAGAGTCGTTTCAGATAGTGGATATGCGCAATGATTATGAGTTTAGAGTCGGTCATTTTAAAGGCTCTATTCTCCCCGGTCTTAAAAATTTTAGAGACCTTCCAAAGGCAAAGGAAGAAATTTCTCATTTAAAAGATAAAACTATTGTGACAGTCTGTACTGGAGGTGTGCGTTGCGAAAAAGCCTCTGGTTATCTCATAAAAAACGGATTTAAAGATGTTTACCAGCTTGATGGGGGAATAGTGAGTTATATGGAAAAATATCCCAGCCAAGACTTTGTTGGGTCTCTTTATGTGTTTGACAAGCGCATCACAATGCATTTTAACGACCCAGAAAAGCATATACCGATAGGAAAGTGCGATATCTGCGATGTTTCTTCAGAAAGATACGTAAATTGTACTTTAGATACCTGTCACGACCATTTTATTTGCTGTCAAAACTGCGAAAATGAGCAAAGTGGAGATCACTTTTGTTCAAAAAACTGCCAAGAGTCCAATAAATAAGCCATTTCTACACCACATAAAGACGTTTTTGTCATTGACAAACGGGTTTGTGTGTGCTAGTATATTGGTATCTCAGTTAATCGCTGAGTTTTTTATTTTAGAGGGGTGACGGCGAAAGCCTTAGCTTTACTAAAACAAATTTATGTTAAATACAACTATAATCAGTTTATACATGGTTCTTTCAGGAATTACTGGTACACCTGTAGCAACACAGATACCAGAAATGCCAAAGGTACAACCTCAGCTCGTTGAAGAAAGAAAGGAGGAAAAAGCTGAGAAGTCTATGAGTACAGAACAATATGTACGAAACTATTTTTCAGATATTCCTATCATGGCCGAAGTTTCGCGTTGTGAGTCTAGTTTTAGACAAACAAACACAAATGGAAAGGTTCTTCGTGGCCTTAAAAACAATAAAGACGTGGGAGTGATGCAGGTTAATGAATATTTTCATTTGCAAACAGCAAAAAAGATGAATATTGATCTACATACACTTGATGGCAACTTGGCGTATGCTCGACACCTTTATGATAAAAAAGGAACTCGAGATTGGATGCCGTCATCTCCATGTTGGTCAAAATCAGAAAAATTGGCCCAGAGAGTTGGAGAAAAGGTATACGAATAAAAAACTTTTGATTTAACAGACTTAACGAAGCTAAAAACAAAACCCCCGCGAAATATTCGCGGGGGTTTTGTTTTGCGTTTAAAAGCTGAAAGATTATTGACGGCACTTTGTTTGACAAATATGTTCGTAAGTGGCATACTACTTGTGTTGATGAAATGTCAGTAATCAACCGGTTTGCCTGACGATTAGGCAAGTTAGTTCTTTATAGAAAGGTGGATTATATGCCACTCAGCAAAGAAAGAGTCGGTGAAATCGAAGTCATCCTTAGGAAAAAATTTGCCCCCGCCGGTGGTATCCGCCTTAACCCTGAAAAGGTCAGGCGCGATATATTCAATATTTCAAAAAAGTTGGGTATCACACCTCAACTATGCGCCAAGTTAGTCGGGGACATCATAAATGAGATTTGCAATGAGGTCCTGGCTGAGACTGAGGTTATCTGCACCTTCGGAGACGAGCTGGAAAATCCAAAGGAATAAGAACCTCAACTTTTTTTGTTAACCCCCAAACTTTTTGTTTGGGGGTTCTTTTTATATAAGAATTTGGGTACAAAAATTACTGGTTTAGAGAGAGGGAAGGAGATTTTATACTTTGTTTGACAAATATATTTTAAAGTGATATACTATCTGCGTTGATGAAATGTCAGTAATCAACCGGTTTGCCTGACGATTAGGCAAGTTAGTTCTTTATAGAAAGGTGGATTATATGCCACTCAGCAAAGAAAGAGTCGGTGAAATTGCGATGATGGTCCTTCAAGACAAGTTGGAAAATAACGGTAGTATCTGTCTTAACCCAAAAGAGGTCAAGCGAGATATCATCAACATTTCCAAAAAGCTTGGGATCACACCTCAAGAAGGCGCTGAGTTCGCCGGAATCATTTTCAATACGGCCTATGACAAGACTATGGTCGAACTCAATTCGCTCAAGAACAAGGACGAAGACTAATCGTCCAAAACGGGCAAGGTTGAAGGATGAACTTCTTCATAAAGGGATAATTCCGATTTGTTAGTAGCTGATCTGCTTCAGCCGATCTGCATAACACAAATCTACGAGAATAAGAACCCCACCTCTCCGTGAACCCCCAAACTTTTTGTTTGGGGGTTCTTTTATATTTTGAAGGATAGGGAACAGGAGATTTAAGCGCTTTATGGGTGACGTATCATTTTCGACATCTTAAGTAAGGGTCGCACAATATATCTTTTGCGACGTGTTAGGTGGAATAAGATACGTAATCACTTCCCCATGGGTGTTATTTTTTTAAGCTTTAGTTTGCGTACAATTCTTTTGCACGATTCCAAAACTCTGGATGATCTTTTTGATTCATGTAATACCACCACTCAACACCCCATAAATACTGACTCTCAAAATCTGTTTTTGAAGCAAATTTTATTATGTTGTTAAACTTGTTTATATCCATTCGTTCTAGTTGTTCATTTATCGGAGTCTCTACAATCGGTTTTAAGAGCCACGGTTCCAAAGAAAGCTCACTTAGTACCGCGGGTTTGTTTTTAAAAAGGATTTTCATGATGTTGTGTTTAATTCGGAAAAAACCCGGAGTTATAGGATACCTGATAGCACCCACATAATGATTCCAGATGTAAATATAAACACTTGTGCCAAAAACATCAGCGCGAGTGTACGCTTGATACCAAAGACTCAGCTCGCCACTGTCAGTGAGGAAAATCAGCGTATCAGGATCAAGTTTTTTTACGAGTGCGATTTCTTCTTCAAAAAATTCTGTACTTAAAAAATCTTGGCAATGATATTTTGCATAAAAACGCAAGAAGGCTTCGTTTTCTACCTGCCAATATAAAAGATTTGGATAATCTTTGTATCTATTCACAACAGCCTCAATATATGCCAAAAGCTCTTTTTGTTTTTCTTCTTTTGGTAGGGTATTCGCCCATTCTGGCGGATGACATTCTGGCCAGCCGGGAAGTCGTCTACCTATGGACAAAATAACCTTCGCTCCCCTCTTTTTGGACTCATTCATTTGAAAATCAAGGTCGGCAAAATTAAAAGAATCTCTTTTTGGTTCTGTATTGTTCCAATGTGCAGAAAGCCGATATTCGCGAATTTTTAAATCATCAAGGGTTGCTATGAACACTTTTTTCCAATCTAAACCCAATTCCTCGGCATGAAGTTTACTGAAGGATGTACCGTATGTAATATTTTTTGCTTTTGGTGAAAGTGATAGTAGAAAAAGTATCCCAGCAATAACAATAAAAATTATCCATAACCATTTTAATATTTTTTTTAATCTTTGCATTTTATATAAATAAAACTAGGAAACCAATAACAATTAGGGCCGTAGCAGCGAGTTTGTGCAGAAGTTCGCCCTTATGATCCTTTTCAGAGAAATAATTGCGCATTTTTGTTGTAAAAATGAAAGCGAATATGAGCAGAAAAACGTACTGAAGACTAGTAAGAGCCGAGACCAATGCCACATGGCCGAGTTTTATAGCTATAAGTGTACATAAAAAGGCCAGACCAGCTAAAAGTTTGGTATTTAAAATGAGAAGCTTTCCTTTTGCACCGCTTCCGTGTCTGCTGTCTTCCAAGATTGCTTTTAGGTTACTTGGCCAAAGCAACATTCCTAGGGCGACAAGCACGTTTGCCATACGTGACCAGAAAAACCCATCCGCAAAAGATTCTTCAAGATTAAATATGCTTTTTATAATCACCACCGAAAAGCCAAAAAATATTCCCGCTAATATAGTAAGTAAAAAAGATTTTTTGGTGAGTTGAAAATGAGAAATGAGCAACATTCCTATTACTAAAAGTCCAAAGCCCAAGAAAAAGTTGGTAGGCAAAAGGTCACCTAGAACCAAAAAACTAAAAAGAAAAGTAGATATTGCAGATACTGCGCCAGCTACTGGAGCAACTTCTGATGGTGTTGAAATATGTAGTGCTTCGTATAAAAAATATATTGAAAGTGTGTAACTGATAGCACTGACGACTGATAAAAGTATTAAAGTTTGGCTTGGAATACTCACTAGACCAAAAGGTACCATTATGAGCACGAATCCAGAAAGCGCAGTAACATAAAAAGTGTAAACAATCGGCTTTGATACGGCCTTTGATAGGATGCGTTTATCAAAAAGAACAACGATTGCATTCAAAAATTGCCCAACAACAACAAAGAGTAGCCACAGATTTTCCATAAGTATAATTAAATCATATTAATGAGTCATCTGCGACTAAAGACTGTTGGTGTCACAGATTTTTTTGTACTCAAACGCCGAAGGTCTCACGGTGCGCTCCAGTGTTTCATAATTTATTTCTACGAGACCAAATCTTTTTTCAAAACCAAACGCCCATTCATAGTTGTCGAGTAATGACCAGTGTAAATACCCTCGCACATCCACCCCATGTAGAATAGCTTTGTGCACTGCCTCAATATGGCTTTTTATAAAATTAATGCGCTTTGAATCGCCAGCATCTGCAATACCATTTTCCACAACAATTACTGGTTTTTTGTATTGTTTGAGCTCTAAAAGTACGCGAAAAAGACCGTCTGGATAAATATCCCATCCCATATCAGTTTTTTCATATTTCTTCTTGTCACCAAATTTTTTGTGAAAATAATAGTTTAGACCAATAAAATCTTGATGGTTGCGAATACCGTTTAAAAATCTTCTATTCCAAAACCAATTCATAAAGTAAGCGTGAAGTTTGTTTATAGGATTCCAGTTTGCGTGAAAGAAAATATTATTTTTTGCAATTCCTATTTCAGCATTTGGCTGGAGTTTTTTTATTACCTCGTATGCTTTGTTGTGAGACTTTATAAGAATTTTGATTGCGCGCAAAAAAGATAGTAGATTTTTTTTAAACGGAGGCCATTCGCCACGCATATAACCATTTGAAGCCAGCACCATTGGCTCGTTCATAGTCAGCCAGATTGTAGATTTGTTGCCAAGTTTTTCCATTACATATCCACAATATCTGGCAAAAATTTCTGGAGCGTTTTTATTTTCAAAACCACCTTTTTTTGCAAACCAAATAGGCACGGTGAAATGCCACATATTTATTATCAAACGAATATTTCGAGCGTGTAGGGCATCTATCACTCGAGTATAGTGTTCAACCTCTTTTTCATCAAAAATCCCCTCTTGTGGCTCTATTCTCGCCCATTCAATAGAAATTTTGTGTGTGTTGTGTCCGAGTGCGACAATAATATCGAAATCTTTTTCGTACAAATTGTAATGATCACAAGCTCTACCGCAGATAGGTACTTTCCCCTGCCGAGCGCTCTCTGCCCAGTCTGTATTTTCTATTCCGCCCTCTACTTGATATGAAGCCGTCGCTGCACCCCACAAAAAACCTTCAGGAAATTTTTTCATTATTTCAGGATAATTATTTTTCTATGCACGTATTAAATAAACGTATCTGATTATTATACTCTGACACCAGACTTTTTGTCTCGGTCACACTGGCGTTTATTTTTTTGACCAAAACGTTGTACTCGGTAACTTTTTGATTATATTCTGCGCCACTATAATTTTGAAAAGATGTCTGCAGTACAGACGCTTCGTCTTTTAGTCTGTCTATTTCCTTTTGATTATTTTCAATTTTATTTTTTGTGTATGGACTCGCTTCTCTGCAATCAGAAAGTGGTCTACCAAATATTTGCACAGCAATCCAGATTTGGTCGCCATCATACAGGCCCTTTTTTACCGCTATACCTATCTCAGTAAATTTTTTACTTAAAATATTTGCGCGGTGGCCGGGGCTGTTCATCCACGCTTCGACGAGCGTTTCATCGTCTTTAAAATTACCCAAAGCAATATTTTCACCAATAGCGATAAATTCATAACCAACATCTTTTGCTACGCTCGATGCATTTTCGCCGTCTGGAGATTCGTGCTCAAAATATTGTTTACTAAACATATCTTCGGCACGAAGCTCGGCTATTTTTGAAAGCTCTATATTTTTTTTAAGTGCCGGATATTCTGAATTATTTTCTCGTCTAGTATTTGTCCAAACCCAAACACCGTCTACCGTAAGAGAGCTCGCTATGTATTCTCTGCTACCGATAAGCGGGTTTGTAAAAGACGTGTCTTTTGAGATTTCAAGGATTTTTTCTTGGACAGCAGTCTGAGCGTTTTTTATTTGATTGCCAATATTTAAATTAAAAAAACTTGGTGCTGTATATACATAAGCGCCAAAAAAAATAGCTATCAAAAAAAACAGAGAAAATAGTATTGTGTTGCGTCTCACCACTACATTATAGTTGTAAAACGACCTTATTTCAAATAAGTTTTAGCGACTTTTTAGCCTAAAAGCTCTTCCCACCAACCAAAAGTGTAGTGCAAAAATATATACAGCGGGCCGTATATAGGCAAAAGAAGGAAGAATACTGTAATCTTTAAAATTTTCATTTTATTTCTAGAGTCTACAGTCTAACAAAAATTTTTGTTTCGTAAACCCCCCCGACTTATTTTACAAAACCAGACACTAGATTGTAAATATAATGATAGAGAGCCACTATATAATCGTTCCAAATAATTAGTACAATTTCTTTTATGTAGTCATAAGCCTCTTTGACCCAAGGTGATTTCAAAAATTCTATAACGTCAAATTTGAAAACAAATTTTAATAAAATAAGGGCGATTATGAGAATTACGATTTTCATAATAAACCCGCTTTGTTTGTTTTGTTTTAAAGTAATCATTGTATTGTAATGTTAATACTTATATTATAGTACATATCCTTTTTTATGCATATAAACTGTTGCGTGCTTCAAACGATTAAAAATACGGGAATGGATCTAGATATGCATTTTGGCTAGCCATAGGAATTCTTAAATTTTTACAATTTATACTTTTTGAAAGCGGTTGAACACTTACACCCTGACTAGCAAACAGACTGAGATGTAAATGTGGGCCAGTAGAATAGCCAGTACTACCGCTATACGCCACAATATCCCCTGCTTTGACCACATCACCAGCTTTTGCTTTTATGAGGCTTAAATGGCCGTATACGCTCGATAAACCGTTGTTGTGACGTATAAACACCCACTTTCCATATGACAAACAACGTGGTAAAACATCAGTATTTCCTGTTTCTTCTACTTTACCTCCAAGTACGGCTTTTACAGGGCTTCCCATAGGCACACCCAAATCTATACCGTTGTGCCCCTTGCCGTTGTATGCTCCTGTTTTTGCAAAAGAGGTATCACCAAAATATTGAGTAATTCTTACATTATCTACTGGCCAAGTGAGTAGTCCTTTTGTAGCTTTCGGAATACTGTTTGGGTCGATAATAATTTTTATCTGAGATTCAATATCAAAAATTTCTTTTAGAAATGCGTCGCTCAGCGCTTTTTTTTCTGCCAAGATTTTTTTGTAGTTTGCTTCTTCGTTTTTTGTGGCGGACAGGAGTGTCGCTTTTTCTTTTTTATTTTGATCTACAATTTTTTTCTGATCTACAAGCTGACTTTTTAAACCCTCATATTCTTTTTTGAGCTTTTCTGTTTGAGCTTTTTTTATTTCAAGCTCTGTTTTAAATCCGCGTAAACTATGTATCTGGTCTTTTATACTAGTTTGAAATTTCTCTAAAGTATCTAAATTTTCCCACACACTTGAAAGATTTTTTTGAGAGAGAATCGTGGCAATAGCCGAAATGTTTTCGGAAAAATTTATGTTTCGTATTGTATTGGCTATGATATCTAAATTTTGATTAATTTTGTCTTCTTTACTACCTATTTCAAAACCGATTTCCTGAATACTCAAATCTGTTTTTGAAATTTTATTTTCTGTCAGCTTTACTTGGCTGTTTAGCTGGACGCCAGAGTTGTTTAAATTTTTAATCGCACCCTGTAGAGTTTGCCCTGTTGCGGTAGTTGTTTCTATTTTTTGACCGAGCTGTTCTATTTCTTTGTTTAAGGCATCTATTTCTTTAGACTTTACTTCGATATCTTTTTGTAACTCCTCTATAGATACGGCGTTTGATTTTTTTAATCCAACAGAAAAAATTGTTAAAACAACAAGAGTGAGCAAAAAAATGTTTTGTAGGTTTTTAAAGCTTTTTATCATTATTACAACAAAGAAATTGCATATTTTAGTCTTTCTACGGTTTCGATTTTTCCGATTATTGAGCCAACGATAAAAGAGTCAGGCGACTTTTCTTTTCCGGTGAGAGCGTACCGTATTGGCCAAAGCACAGCCCCCCTACCCTTTTCTGTTGCATAATCCCAAATACTATTTTTCAGCGCCTCAGCATTCCAGTCATTTAAAGCAATTTTTTCAAAGGCGTTTAGTGCTTTCGTGAGATATTGTTTTGTGTTTTCAAAACCACTTTCATCTTTCCAAACAAGACCTTCTTTTTTATAAGTTGGCTTTGCAAAGAAATACTCTATTTCGCCGTTTGAAAGCATTTCTTTCAAATCGCCAAATTTTTGCACACGCTCAAGGAGCACAGGCATCATTTTCCCTAAAGCTTCATCTGATATCACCGTCCCATTATAAGACGTGATTATCCCTTTAAAAATTTCAAGGAGCTTGTCTTTTGGTATGAGTTTTATATGCTCATGATTTAGCCACAAAAGCTTGGTTTCGTTGAAAAGTGCGCCCGCTTTTTGGATTTTTGTTAGTTCAAAAGTTTTTATGAGTTCTTCTTTTGTAAAAAACTCTTGTGGAGTACCTGGATTCCAGCCAGTTAAAGCCAAAAAGTTTATCATTGCTTGTGGCAAAAAACCATCCTCTCTATAATCTAAAATATCTTTCGCGCCGTCGCGTTTGCTTAGTTTTTTTGTTTTATCATCGCGCAAAATCGGCGGAAGTGTGGCAAAAATAGGATACGGTATTTCTAGTGCATCATAAAGACTCAAAAATTTTGGAGTACTTGAAATAAATTCATCCCCGCGCATTATGTGGGTTACGCCCATGAGATGGTCGTCTATGATATGTGCAAAATTGTATGTCGGAAAACCGTCACTTTTTATAATCACAAAATCGTCGAGCGCTTCTTCTCCTGCTTCCAAGTCTCCACGCACGACGTCATGCCATTTGTATCTTTTTATCTCCGATACTTTTAAACGAAGTGGCCGCGTACCGTCCCAATTTTCAAATTTTTCTGGACGATGATTTCTAAAAAGAAACGGCCTCTTTTCTGCGTCTGCTTGTGCACGAAAAGCTTCTGTCTCTTCTTTGGTATAGGGGTCTCCATACGCCAATCCTTTTTGTACTAGCTTGTCGGCATATTCTTTGTAAATAGAAAGACGCTGCGACTGGATACATGAGCCAAACGGCCCATTTTTATCTGGACCAAAATCCCACTCTAGACCAAGCCATTTTAAAGACTCTTGAATATGCTCTATTGCTCCAGCGACTTCACGTTCTTTGTCCGTGTCTTCTATACGAAGGATAAATGTACCGTTATTTTTTCGCGCCCAAAGATATGCAAAAAGAGCGGTACGCATCGTACCAATATGCATAAAACCCGTCGGTGACGGAGCAAAACGCGTAACAATTTTTTTATCGTTATTTTCAGACATTACTTTCGTGTTTGAGAGCGATACCCAAAATTTCTTTAGCAATAAGTCTAGCGGCATCCAGCTTGATAAACTCTTTTGCAGACTGACGCATTTTTTCTGATACTTCTGGATTATCTATTATTCTTTGTATTTCTGAAATTAAAATATTTGCAGTAAGATTGTTTTCTTCTATCACCAAACATGCGCCATTGCGAGCATAAGAAAAAGCATTCTTTCTTTGGTGGTCTCCGTTTGAATCTGTGATGGGAATAATTATTGAAGGAACACCCCACGCGGCGATTTCAAAAATAGCAGAACCAGCGCGAGAGACGACGAGGTCCGCGGCGCCTGCAGCCATTCGCATTCCTAAAATATCTAAATAATCAAAAGCTTTATATCTGCTTATGTGGGGGTTGTTTAAAAGCATCGCGTTGGTGCGTCCGAGTACATCTTTAAGATTTCTTTTTCCCGTCTGATGTATCACCTGATATTTTTTTACAAGCATAGGCAGCGCGTCTATTATTGTGTCGTTTATGACCTGTGAGCCAAGCGAGCCACCGAGCACCAAAATCACAGGCACACCTCTCTCTAGATTTAAAAATTCATGCGCGCCTTCTTTTAGAGTTTGCACAAGCTCTCTGCGTATTGGGTTGCCAGTAAAAGCAACCTTGTCTTTTGAAAAATATTGTCCAGCTTCTGGGTATGATATTGCGACGCGCTGTGCAAATTTGCCCGCCCATTTGTTTACTTTGCCCGGCACTGTATCAGACTCGTGGATAATGACCGGTATTCGTAAAATGCGCGCAGCAAAAAGTGCAGGAAAACTAGCAAAACCACCTTTTCCAAAAACCACATCAGGATAAATAGAAAAAATCATCCAAATTGATTTCAAAATTCCCCACCCTGTTTTAAATAAATCAAAAAAGTTTAATATAGAAAAATATCGGCGTATTTTTCCGGCAGAATTTTTTTTGTAGATTATGTTGTTATCAAAAAGAACGCCAGCGTTGTACGGAGTTGGCGACATATAAAAAAGCTCTGGAGTCAAAAGCCGATTTTCTATACTTAAAGCATTTATTTCTTGGGCGATTGAAATTATCGGATAGAAATGTCCGCCAGACCCTCCCCCTGTAAACAATATTTTCATATTTTAGTTTTGTTTTTGATATCTTGAAATATTTAACAATATTCCCATACTTGCAAGCGTTACCATAAGCGATGTGCCACCATGACTAATAAAAGGTAGTGGTATACCCGAAAGCGGAATAACCCCTATCATCGCGGCTATGTTTATAAAAGCTTGCGATACTATGAGTATAACAATTCCGATTGCGATAAGTCCACCAAACATATCTGGGGCTCGTATGGCTATTTTAAGCCCCCTAAAAGCAAAAAATATAAACATTACAACAATACCGAGACTTCCTATAAGTCCAAACTCTTCTGACGCCACCGCAAATACCGAGTCACCTATCGGCTCTGGTAAAAAATAAAATTTTTGGACACTCTGACCGAAACCTTTTCCTGAAATACCGCCAGAACCTATCGCTATCAAAGATTGCTGTATTTGATAACTTGAGCTTTGAGAATTTTTGCTTGGATCTAAAAAAGTCACCACCCTCTGCTTTACATATTCTCTAGAAAAAATAAGAAACGTGAGACAGGCCAAAGCGAGTAGAATCATCAAAGCTATATGTTTAAACTTTCCGCCGGCAACTAAAAACATTGAAAGTCCTGACGCAAGTATTACAGCAAAAGTGTCAGTGTCTGGTTGAGCTAAAAGAACACTACCTACCACCGCAACTATTCCTAAAAAAGGTAAAAATCCATACAAAAAAGTTTGTAAATTATTTTTTGCACCAGAAAGCCAAGCAGCGAGATACAAAATAAAACCAATTTTCAAAAACTCTGAAGGCTGGAGAGAAAAGCCAGCAAAAGAAATCCATCTTTGTGCCCCGCCATGTTCAAAACCCAACGGCGAAAATACTAAAAGTGTAAGTCCGACAGCCGCTAAAAAAAGAAGTAGAGAATATTTTCGCCAAAAACGATAGTGGATTTTTGAAGTTAAAAAAAGCAAAAGCATACCGAGAAACATTCCATAAAAAGCTTGTGAAAAAGCTACGTTTGAAAAACTAGAGCCCTGTCTGGCGAGTAGCCCCAGAGATGCCGAACTAAAAATAACAAAACCCACCACAGCGAGAATGATGATAGATATAAGTAGCGGTTTGTCGACGCGATGTGATTTCATAAGAACAAAAACTTAATCAATAATCTAACCTAACCAATGAGCCCTAAAATCATTCCAAAAATTGAAAAAATAATGCCGATAACCCAAAAACGCATTGTAACTTTATACGAAGGCCAGCCCAGAGCTTCAAAATGATGATGAATAGGCGCTACTAAAAAAACCTTTTTGCCGTTGCGGAATTTTTTTGACGTGATCTGAATAATATTTGAGAGAGATGTGACGACCAGAGGCATCGCTATTACTGGCAACACAAGTATACCGTGTCCACCACCAAGAGAGTCTGTCATAAAAGCGACTACGGCTAGTGTGATAGTCAGACTCATTGTGCCCGTTTCAGACATATAATATCGAGCGGGCGGAATATTGAACCATAAAAACGCGAGGATAGAACCGACGATAAGAGCACAAAAAGCGGCAAGATTTATTTGTTGTTGATAAAAAGCAATGCCGGCATAAGCAGTAAACATCGTGGCAAATATTCCTCCAGCCAAACCGTCGATGCCGTCTATAACACCGCCAGAATAAATTGCAATCGTAACCAAAATAAAAAATGGAACAAAAAGCCAGCCCAGATATATTTCTGTAGCAACCCAAGGTAGACCGATACCTGTCACGCCGAGTTTAAAGAAAAACCACATACCGCACAAAAAAGCTATCGTACCGACAATAAGTAGACGTTTTTTTAAAGAAAATCCGCCAGCAATATAATTTTTACTTCCGCGAATTTCTAAATAATCATCAAAAACGCCAACAAACGCGCCGAGCATAAGCGTACAAAGCGGTATCCATGTTTGATTTCTACTCAAAAAATCAAGTTTGCTGATGAAATCTCCGGGGAAAAGTTTAGCGAGAATCCAAATACCGACGATAGTCACAAAAGTACTAAACCAAATGACTATACCTCCCATGCGCGGCGTACCCACTTCTTTGTGTTTGTGGAGCTCGTTGAAAATCGGCGTATCTTTTCCGTTCATGTCTACCTTGCCGGCTTTCTTTTTCCACATTTCATGCTTGTACAAAAAGTTTGTTAAAACAGGCGTAAATAAAATACCAATTATGAAAGCGAAGATTGATGGCAGGAAAACTTTTACTATATCGATTATCATGGTTGTTTGTAATTATACGTCTGATACCCTGTTTTGCAATAAATTATTGTTGATTCAAATACGCTCGACTTGCGTTTACAAGCACCTCAACATCACTAAATCTACCGTCAACAGTAGAGCCCAACACAGAAATAATAAATGGTCTGCCGAGGTCTGGGTCAAAAGCGACTACCAGATTGCCTCCAGCGAGGTTTGTAAAGCCAGTCTTTGACGCAATAATCCCTGGAATAGACTCTACTGATGTGTTTGTATTGGTTACTTTATGAGCAACATTATTTAAAGAGAAAATTTCAATTTTGCCATTTTTTGTAGCGTCTATTATCTCTGGTTGTGTTTGCAAAACGTATTCAAAAAGTCGCGCCATATCTTTTGCTGTACCGTATGCGCCACCATAATATTCACTTTTATCAAGTCCATTGTCGTTTAAAAAAGTAGTGTTTAGCATGCCGATTTTTTTGGCTCCTTCATTCATTCTTGAAATAAATTCTTTTCTGCCAGCATCATAATTTTCTGCGCCACTACTTATTGCGCCTATTACAGACGCTATTGCGCGAGAACCGTCATTTGAAGACATCATCAAACTCAAATCTAGCAAATCTTTTAGTCGCCATTTTTCATTTACGACCAAGCCAGAGTCCCCCTCTTCTGCCAAAAATTCTTTTTGAATCGGAATCACTGTGTAGTTGGGCGCGAGCTCATTTGCTGTCACGGCCATCATTATTTTTGCGAGAGAAGCCAACGGTAAAACAAGGTCTGGATTGTATTCATATATTGCGCGCTGTTCTTTTATATCCCAAACTACCGCAGATTTTGCTGTTATCGCAACATTTGGAAAAGTGTTGGTCTTTACTATTGGAAATTGCAGTGTATCTGTCTTTACACTTCGCATTGAAGCTACGTAAATCAAAAAAAGTATAATGACAATAAAAATAGCAATCATCGGAATGATGATTTTATGTGGCAAAGATTTTTCCGCGCCCTCTTGTGTAAAAAAATTATTCTCCATCTTGGTTTTCTGTTTTTGTTTTGATCTCTGTTTCTGTGATATTTTCTATTTCTTTTTGTACAGAGTTATATTCTGGCATATCTTCGATTTTTTCTATCCCCATAAATGACAGGAGCTCAAAAGTCGGCTTGTAAGTAAAGCTTCTGTCTCCTTCTTTGCTATCAGTTTTTTCTACGAGTCCGCGCACGAGTAAGTTGCGGATAATAAAACTAGAATTTACTCCTCGTATGTAGTCTATGTCGCGACGAGATATTGGCCCTTTGTATAAAATAATAGAAAGCACTTCTAGTCCCGCTTTTCCTAGATCGCGCGTGAGCTCTTCTTTTGTAATTTTTTCAATAAGCTCGCTTGCTTCTGGCGCAGTAACAAGCATTATTTCCTCCCCATTTTGCATTAGGCGTATTCCCCTTTCTTTAAAAGATTCTGTCAGTCTTTTTATAGCTTCATCTACAGCGCTTTCCTCCACCTCTAAAATGGTGGCGATTTTTTTCACCTTTATCGGCTCATTTTTGAAAAAAAGTAATGCTTCTATTTGTAAGTCTATTTTCATATTTGTGTGCCGTAAGACGGTGTTGATATACTCTCTGTTTCCATTTGAATATCAGTATTTTTATTTTCTTGATGTACGCTTATAATACCCTGTTTTACAAGCTCCAGCATAGCCAAAAAACTCACGATAATATTTATGCGGTCTTCGCGCGATACTGATTTTGTTGTGCCCGAAAAATCTTTGAAACTCATTTTCAGACATTGTTTGACGCGGTCTGTCAGACGCTCAATCATTTCTTCTAAACTTATAACCTTTTGTACTATGGCTTTTGGCAGTGCCTCTATTTTCGGTATATTATTTAGTACATCTTTTATCGCCGACCAAATATTTTTTGTAGTAATGCGTTCTTCTGGTGAAAAAACAGGCGCAATATTTTTGCTAGGCGTTTTTGCAAACAAAATATTTTTTCCAAATCGCTCGCGCACATGCACGCCGAGCTCTTTTATGCGTTTGTATTCTTTTAGGCGAAGCTCTAGATCTTCGATGCTTATCTGTTCTTCTTCTGTCAGAGTAAGTGTCGGCAAAAGCGACTTTGATTTTATGAGAAGTAGAGTGGATGCTATGAGAATAAAGTGCGCTCTATCTCCAAGGGCAATTTGGCTAGATGATTGAATATGGTTGATATAATCATCTGTTACTTTTGAAAGAGAAATGTCGTTGATGAACAACTTTCTTTTTTCTATGAGAGATAAAAGTAAATCAAGCGGTCCTTCAAAAACTTCGGTTTTTACTTTCCACATAGAGATAAGAATATATTTTTTACGCAGGGAAAACAAGGTTAAATTCAGACCCCTTACCTTCTATTGAAGTAAAGTTGGCTTCTGCTTTGTGAGTTTTCATAATTATTTTTACTAAATATAGGCCGATACCAGTTCCAGACATTTCTTTTGCATTACTAGCTCTATAAAAGTTTTCAAAAATATGTTTTTGTTCTGCTTGGGGGATACCAATTCCATTGTCAATAATTTTGAGAGTGTAGTTTGTTTTATCAGCTAATGCTTTGATTGTAATTTTAGTATTTAGTCCAGAATATTTTATTGCATTACTTAAAATGTTGTCTATCACCCAAGATATTTTTTCGGTATCAATCATAAGAAGACGTTCTTTCTTGGCGCTCTCATCAACCTCAATTGAAATATTTTTCTTCTGAGTTTCAGAGAGGTGGTCAGCCACGACTTTCGCTGTGATGTTTGCAATATTTGTGATTCTTGGGTTAATACTCACCTTGCCATCTCGTTCTATGTGCGACATATCTAGAAAATCTCGCACCAGCAAGACACTCTGATTGTTTAATTCCCAAATTTTTTTGATAAGTGTTTTTTGATTTTCCGTCATTCCACCCAAATCCTCATTTAAAACTTCAAGTGCCCATTTCACACCGGTAAGTGGTGTGCTTAGCTGATGAGAAGCAAAAGATGTGAGCTGTTTTATTAGCTGGTTACTTTTTTGTAGTTTTATAATAAGTATGCCGGCACGTATGCGGTTTATGGTGAACAAAAATATAAGAACGAATACGAAGAAAAAAATAATTATTGGAAGAGTTTGCGCCAACCAAACTCTCTCACTCCATTTTTTTGAGTCTATGTCTATACCGATTACTGCAATAATCTTGCCAGATTTTAGATCGTGAATTGGGGCTGACGCACTCACCCACTGCCCCCAACTATCTTTATATGGACCCTCTATAAGTGGTATGCCAGAAAAAAAGACTACTTTCTGTTCGGGCGTGGCTTCGATATAAAAATCACCAGGTGCGGAATAATCTTTTGAATTTTCTAATTCAGAGTCTACGAAGAAAAATGTTTGATTGTTTTTGTAACCCATCAAATATACAAAGCGTGAAGTCTGATAAACCTCCTTGATTTTTATTATTTTTTGTTTTAAATCTTGATATGCTGGGTTATTTAAATCATCTTTTGTTCCAGTAAGTGATTCTATTACATTTGAATCCAAAGCTTCTCCAAGAGTTTGAGTATGTATGGCAAATTCTTTGCGTAGGCGTGAGTCTTCATTTTTACCGACAAGTATAATTGTCCATACTCCAACAGCCACAAAAAGAATCATTAATGCTGCAAAAATAATTAAATTAATTTTTGTTATTGAGGGTCTATTTTTGTTTGTATCTCTGCCAGCGCCTCCCACGTAAAATGCGGGTGTTGAGGCTTCATTTAGCACTTTTAAGCCAAGGATTTCTATTTCTAACGCGCCATTTATCTCATCTGGCTTTATCATTTTCTCTTGGCGAGGATTTACTTTTCCAGTAACCTCAATCAACCACTCTGGATGAACGGTATTTGCAAGAGTGTGCGCTTCGCTGTGATTTGGCAAAGCAACCATTTGTACTTTGCCAGACATGTCGCGCAGATCTATGAAAATGAGTTTACCTTGGTCACGACGAATATCTACCCGCCCAGCAATAAGTACTTCCTTCCCAGTGTACACCGCGAGATTTTTTATTAAAATTCTTTCCACGATTTTACTGTTTTTTTATTGATTAAATGAAAGCCCAACTTTCGCACGCACTTCCCGCATTTTTTTCTCTGCTTGCATGTATGCTTTTTCTCCGCCTTCACGCAAAATATCTAGTACGTATTCTCTGTCTTTTGCGATAGTTTCGCGCTTTGCTCGTAACGGCGCGATAAAAGCCGAAATGGCCCGCACCAAAATATCTTTTGATTCTTTGTAGCCGAGACCACCTTTTTCATATTGTGCGCGAATCTCTGCGAGCTCACCCTCGCTGGCAAAAAGTTTGTGAAGCGCAAAAACATTACAAGTGCTTGGATCTTTTGGCTCCTCAATACCTTTTGAATCTGTCGGAATTTTCATAACCGCTTTTTGTATTTCTTCATCTGTAGCAAAAAGGCCGATAGTGTTGTTGTAACTCTTGCTCATTTTTTGTCCGTCGGTACCGGGAACAGTCATTACTTCTTTCATTATGAGTGGCTCTGGTATTGCAAAAGTCTCACCATAAATACGGTTAAATTTTTCTGCAGTATCGCGCGCAATTTCTAAATGCTGTTTTTGGTCTGCGCCCACAGGTACTACATTTGCCTCAGGAAGTAAAATGTCAGAAGCCATGAGTAGCGGATAATCAAAAACACCCACATTTATTTCATGATTTTTTGCCTCAGCATCTTTGAAAGCATGTGCGCGCATCAGATAAGGCATTGTCGTAATGCAGTTGAAAATCCAAGTCAGCTCTGTCATTTGTGGCAAGCTGGATTGTTTGTAGATGTTTACTTTTTTAGGATCAAGGCCGATGGCCAAATAGTCTATCGCAACATCGAGAGTGTTTTGTGCTAGCTCTGCGCCGTCCGAAATAGATGTCAAAGCGTGCAAATCAGCGATAAAAAGATTGCTTGTGTATTCGTCCTGCAAATCCACAAACTGCTTCATCGCGCCAAAATAGTTGCCAATATGAGGTCGCCCCGTCGGCTTTACGCCAGACACCAGTATTTTTTTCCCTGATTTCATAAAAAGAATAATAACAGAAATGTGACGGTTTTAAAAGCTTATTACTCTAAACCCCCTCGCCTCTTAGATCCTCCACTAGCTTCTTTGCCTCGCGCGATAGCTTGCGGGGTAAATCAATATGAATACGAATCAGTAGGTCGCCGCGATGACCTTTGCCTGCACTCATTCCCGCACTCGCACCACCACCCTCGCCGATAGGCACGCCTTTGCCTTTGACGCGTAAAACTTCGCTGTGTGAGACGTTTTCTGGTGTTTTGATACTTATGTCGCCATCAAGTGTGCTAATAGCGTGAGTTGCCCCCAAAAGCGCGTCAGTGAGCTTTATATTTAGGTCCATCACTAGATTGTTGCCTTCTTTGCGAAATGTTGGATGTTTTTTAACATGTATTTTTATATAAAGATCACCGGCAGTGCCTCCAGACACAGCTTCACCTGCGCTGGTCATGCGCACCATTTCACCGTTGTCTATCCCCGCTGGAATTTTTACAGAAATTTCATGCTCTTTTTTCAATATTCCTGCACCACGACAATCTTTACATTTTTCTTTCGGCACTCTACCTTTGCCGTGACAAGCTTCGCAAGCTCGCTCTGTTGCTATTGAGCCGAGTATAGACTGGCGCACTTCGCGCACACGACCGTGGCCGTTGCAAGTCTTGCAAGTACTCATTTCTGTTTTGGGTTCTCCACCTGTACCGCTACATCTATTACAAACAGAAGTTTTGTTGAGTAAAATTTTTCTTTCTACGCCAAAAATAGACTCAGAAAATGTGAGCTCTATGTCTATAGAAATATCTCGGCCACGTTTTTGCTGCGTCCTGCGACCGCCACCAAAGATGTTGCTGAAAATATCGCCGAAGTCAAAATTTTGTCCGCCTTGTGTAAATTGAGAGAAATCAAAACCACCAAATCCTTGGTCTCCAAAGCCCTGCGCCCTATTGAAGCCTCCTTGTCCGCCGAAACCACCGCCTTGTGGACCAGCTCCGCCGAAAGTTTGTCCGTATGTGTCGTACTCTCCGCGTTTTTTGTCGTCAGAAAGTGTGCTGTAAGCTTCGTTTATTTCTTTAAACTTTGCTTCACTGCCTCCGCCTTTGTCTGGATGATATTGATGCGCAAGTTTACGAAACGCTTTTTTTACCTCATCTTTTGAAGCGTCTTTTTTTACACCAAGTGTTTCGTAAAAATCTTTTGCCATATTTTATTTTGCGTCTGTTGTGTCGGTTTTTTCTGTTGTGTCGGTTTTGTTTGGTTCGTCTGTTTTACCTGCGTCGTCGACTTTCTTTTCTTCAAATGGTACATCGCGAACATTTTCGTCTTTTGTAGTTTCTGCGTTTGCACTCGCACCAGTGTTTGCGCCGGCATCACCCGCACCTTGCGTCGCATTTTTTTGCATATGTTCACCGATTTTTTGTATTTCGGTAGAAAGTATTGCTGATACTGAAGTAATAGCTTCCTTGTCTTCGCCATTACGCGCAGTTTTGAGCAACTCTATTTTTTCATTTACAGATTTTTTGATATCTTCTGGTATTTTGTCTCCTGCATCTTTGATAGATTTTTCTGCTGTGTAAATGAGTTGTTCCGCTAGATTTTTTGCTTCAATAATATCTTTTTTCTTTGCGTCTTCTGTAGCGTGTATTTCCGCATCTTTTTGCATTCGCTCAATATCTTCTTTTGAAAGACCTGACCTTGCCTCAATACGAATAGACTGTTCTTTTCCGCTTGATTTATCTTTTGCTTTTACGTTGAGTATTCCGTTGGCATCAATGTCAAAAGTTACTTCTATCTGAGGCATACCTCGTGGAGATGGTGGAATACCGTCGAGAATAAATTTACCGAGACTTTTGTTGTCGCTCGCCATTGGTCGCTCACCCTGCACAATGTGAATCTCTACTGATGTTTGGTTGTCCGCAGCGGTAGAAAATGTTTGAGATTTTGAAGCTGGGATTGTCGTGTTTTTTTCGATAAGTTTTGTGCCTATTCCTCCCATTGTTTCAATACCAACTGAAAGTGGTATCACATCCAAAAGCAAAATATCTTTTACATCTCCAGCAATAATACCTGCTTGAAGTGCCGCGCCGAGCGCTACCACCTCATCAGGGTTGATAGAAAGATTTGGCTCTTTTCCAAAAAAACTTTTTACCGCTTCTTTTATCTTTGGCATACGAGTCTGACCTCCGACGAGTATTACTTCGTGAATTTCAGAAATTTTAAATGGAGATGCTTCCATTGCGCGCTTTGTTATCATCATAGCGCGGTCGATAAACTCGGCAGTGAGCTCTTCAAGCTTTGCGCGAGTCATTTTCATTACAAAATGTTTTGGTCCAGATGCGTCTGAAGTGATAAAAGGAATATTGATTTCAGATTCTGTTGCGGTTGAAAGCTCTATTTTTGCTTTTTCTGCAGCCTCGTCTAGTCTTTGAAGTGCAAATGCATCTTTTGTAAGGTCAATACCGTTTTCGCGCTTAAACTCTCCGGCCAAGTAGCCGATTATTTTTTGGTCAATATCTTTTCCTCCGAGATGACTGTCGCCGTCTGTTGATTTTACCTCTACGACACCATCACCGACTTCTAATACCGAAATATCAAATGTTCCGCCTCCAAAATCAAAGACGACAATTTTTTCATCTTTCTTTTTATTAAATCCGTATGCGAGAGCGGCCGCTGTTGGCTCGTTGATGATGCGCTTTACGTCCAAGCCGGCTATTTGTCCTGCGTCTTTTGTCGCTTGACGTTGTGCGTCGTTGAAATATGCAGGCACAGTAATGACCGCTTCGGTAATCTTTTCTCCAAGCTTTGCTTCTGCATCTGCTTTGAGTTTTTGGAGTATCATTGCAGAAATTTCTTCTGGTCGATAATCTTTGTCGCCCATTTTTACAAGTACACCACCAGTGCTTGAGCTTGAAATATCGTATGGCACTGTCGCTTTGTCTTTTTGTACTGCAGGGTCATTGAAAGTGTGCCCGATAAAACGCTTGATGCCGAAAACTGTATTTTTTGGATTTGTAACGGCCTGACGTTTTGCGAGAAGCCCTACTGCGCGTTCGTTATTTTTTGAAAGAGAAACAATGGACGGTGTGGTGCGTGCGCCCTCAGAGTTTTCTAAAATTTTTGGACCACCAGCTTCCATTACCGCAATCGCGCAGTTTGTTGTACCTAAATCAATTCCTATTATTTTTGACATAATGTTTTTTATTTAGTTGATAATGTTTAATCGTTTTTATATAAAGCCGTTTTTACTTTCGCCGACCGTATTATCTTGCCATTTAAACTATATCCTTTTTGTAAAACTTCCAGTACTTTACCATCCTCATCTTTTTGTGTTGTATCTATAGTATCTACTGCATCGTGAAGTTTTGGATCAAACATCTGCCCCTTTGCATCTAGCTGAGTCAGACCGTTTTGTGAAAGTATCGAAACAAGCTGGCTGTAAATGTACTCAACTCCCATTCTCCAATCTTTTGGCGCTTTTTCCCAAGCTTGTTTGTTCTGCATCGCCACATCAAAACTGTCTAATACTGGAATAATATCTGAAATTAAATTTTGGTTTGCGAATTTTACAAATTCACTCTGGGCTTCCTCATCTCGCTTTCTGGTGTTTATAAAATCAGCTTTTGCTCTCTGCCAACCGTCTAAATATTCTTGTTTTTCGGATTCGGTCGCTTTGAGTTTTTGTCGGAGTTTGGCTATGACTTGTTCTGGCTCTTTTCCAGAATATTCTGCGTCATTTTCAAAGACGATTTCTTCGTCTACTATTGGTACGTCTTTTTCGTCATTTTTCATGGTAAAAATATTATAACAAACTTTCGTGCCCAAGAAATGTTTGTTCGACGAAAGTCTGTGAAAATATTATCGCTTTGACCACTGTGGTGCCTTTCGAGCTTTCTTTAGACCGAACTTACGTCGTTCTTTTGCGCGAGCGTCTCGTTTGAGTAAACCTGATGATTTTAGTTTTTTGCGGAGTTCAATATCATATTCTACGAGCGCTCGAGAGATGCCGTGTCGAAGTGCTTGTGCTTGTGAGCTAATACCTCCACCTTTTATAACAGCAGTTACTTTAAATTTTCCCGCAACTTCTGAAATCTTGAAAGCTTCTTTTCCTACGAGTTGTAGAGCGAGTGTAGGAAAATATACTGTATATTCTTTTTCGTTTACAACAATAGATGACTTTCCAGCTTCAAATAGTCGAACACGAGCCACAGATGTTTTTCGGCGACCAATAGTTTCTATGTATTTTTTATTTTCCTCTGTATTCATAGGTGTATTATTCTGTAACAATTAAATTTTTGATTACTTTTGCGCGAAGTTTGTTTATCGGAAGCATTCCGTAAACAGCATCAATAAAAAGCTGACGATAACCCTTTTTCTCCAAAAGCATTTTTGCTGTCTTTGTTTTTAGACCTCCAGGGTAACCTGAGTAAGTATTGTACTCTTTTTCTCGCATTTTCTTTGCGTCAAATTGTACTTTTGAAGCGTTGATAATAGATACTTTTACGTTTTCAACTACGTTTGGAGCGTAGTGAGTTGTTTGTTTACCCATGAGAATTTTAGCTGCTTCACTCGCAACTCGTCCTAGCTTTTTGTCTTGTGCGTCAATTGTGTGTTTCATATTTTTATACAAATTCAATGTGTGCCATCGCTGCTCGGTCGCTCACTCGGTTTCCTAGCTTTATGATGCGTGTGTAACCACCTTTTCGGTCTTTATATTTTGGTCCCAAAACATCAATAAGTTTTTTTGCACCCTTCTCACCGATTCTTGCAGTAAGCATTCTTCGTGAAGCGAGAGAATTTATCATTCCTCGAGTTACGAGCTTTTCTACTACAGGACGAATAGCTTTTGCCTTTGTCTCTGTGGTTTTGATTTTCTCGTTTAGTATAAGGGAAAGTGCCAAAGATGCAACAAGGGCATTTCTTTTATTTGCTTTCAGACCAAATTTTGTTTTTGAAGAAGAGTGTCGCATTGTATTACTTTAATATTACGCCAAAGTCATTCAATATTTTTTTTATTTCTGTTACACCCTTTGTGCCAAGACCATCGATCTCAGAAATATCTTTTTCTTTCTTTCGAACAAGACCTCCTACTGTGCGAATGTTTGCACCGATAAGAGCGTTCATTGTTCGAGAGGAAAGCTCCAAAGACTCTACTCGAGTTTTTAGAAATTCTGGATCAAGCTCCTTTTTTGAAGTATCAGCATCTTCTGAAGAAACTTTTGCCTCTGGCATTTCTTCTTCTTTAAAACCAATGATTGCTTTGAGCTGATTTATAGTGATTTCAATAGATTTTTCTAGAGCTTCGTGAGGTGACATTGTGCCATCTGTTTCAATAGTGATGCGAAGTCGATTGAAATCTGTACGATCACCAACACGCATATTTTCTACTTCGTAGTTTACTCGGCGAATAGGTGAAAAAACGGCATCAAGAGCGATACTTCCGATATCAACTCGATTTTTCTGTAATACATCTTTTGATACGTATCCGAGTCCTTTTTCTATACGAATTTCCATTGAAAGCTCGGCGTTTTTGTCTGTAACGTGAGCAATAACTAGCTCAGGATTGAGGATTGTAACCTGTCCAGAAGCTTGTATGTCTTTTGCTGTGATTTCTTGAACGCCTTTTACTTTTAAATTCAAAACTTGCGGTTCATCTGAATGCATAGCAATACGCACTTTTTTTAAATTTAAAAGGATAGTGATAACATCTTCTTTTATGCCGTCAATAACAGAAAATTCATGGCTAACTCCGTTGATTTTTACAGATGTAATAGCAGAACCGACAAGAGAAGAAAGTATGATTCTTCGTAGAGAATTACCTAAAGTGTGACCGTATCCCGGATAAAGACCGTCTATCTCATAGACAGCCGAAAAATTATCTTCGGACACAATCTTTGGCTTTGATGGCAATACAATGCTGTGGTGGACCATGATGATTTTTTAATTAATTTTTAAATTATAAATTAAGTCTATCTAGTTATCTGCTATAAAATTCAATAACTGTATTCAAATCAAACAAAAGCTCTCCTTCGCCTACTTTTGGCACGCCCTGCACCTCGATTTGCTTTTTTACAGCATCAACTTTGAGCCAAGACGGCGCTGTTTTTGCTTGAAGCTTTTCTTCGAGGCCTACAAAGAGTACTTTTTTCAAACTTCCTTCTCGGATTGTGATGATATCTCCGATAGAAACTTTGTATGAAGGAATATTTACGATGTGACCGTTTACTTTTATGTGGTTGTGAGAAACCATTTGTCGAGCAAGCATTCGAGTATGACCAAAACCACCTCGAAGCACTGCATTGTCTAGTCTTTTTTCTAGAAGTTCAAAAAGTGTACCGACATTGTCTGTACCTTGAGAGGACTTGGCCTTTTTTACGTAATTTGAAAATTGTTTTTCTGAAAGTAGGTATGTGTAGCGAGCTTTCTGCTTTTCATTCATCTGTATACCAAAATCAGTCTTTTGTTTTGGTTTTCTTTTTGCTGTTGTTGACTTAGACTTTCGTGTTTGAGAAAGCACGTACTTTTGTGTTTGAGTTTTCTCAAATACAGGGGCTCCTAGTCTTCGCGCTATTTTGTATCTTGGTCCAATAATCATACCTTTTTATATATTAACTGTATTAAAATTAAACTCGACGTGGCTTTGGTGGCTTTGGTCCGTTGTGTGGCACCGGAGTCACATCTTTGATTGATAAAATGTTTATTCCTTTTGAAATAAAACCTCGGATAGAAGATTCTCGTCCAGATCCGACACCTCTCACAACAACAACAACATCTTTTACGCCAAGCACCTGTGCTTTTTGTGCCAAAAGCTCACCGATTTTCGCAGCTGCAAAAGGAGTTCCCTTTTTTGCTCCACGAAAACCAAGTGACCCGCTGGAAGACCAGCACAGAGTATTACCCTTCATATCTGTCAAAACAACTTTCGTGTTGTTATATGTTGACTGCACGTAAAGTATGCCCGTATCAAATTTCTTTTTTGACGAAACTAGAGGCGCTTTTTCTTTTGCCTCTGCTGTTTCTGTCTCTCCTTTTTTTACAATTCGTTTCTTTCCCATTTTTATTATAAATTACTTCTTTTCTACGGCTCGCTTTCCACTTCCCATAGTCTTTCGAACGTTTCCTCGACGTGTTCGAGAATTCGTTTTTGTTCTCTGTCCACGTGAAGGCAGACCCTTGGTGTGACGACTACCTCGGTACGTCTTGATATCTTTTAGACGCTTTATGTTTCCAGCAACTTCACGCTTTAGGTCTCCTTCGATTTTAAATCGCTCGATAATGCCTCGAATGACGTTTTCATCATCAACAGACAAATCTTTTGGCTTTTTACCATGTTCTATTTTTGCTTCGTCAAGAATTTTTTTGGCGAGCGGACGACCAATACCATAAAGAGTCGTGAGTCCTATCTCAAGTCGTTTTGCTTCTGGAATTGTTATA
>JBCLGW010000008.1:0-23692 GCA_039740835.1 Parcubacteria group bacterium
TTTCCTCAATCTCTGAGGAGATGCTAATCCACTACATAGTTGTAACAACAAGTGGGAGTAATCAAGTGAACCTCCCTCCCGTGAAGTTTGTACGGGGAACAAAACCCCCGCTCAGTGAGTTGTTTGGTGGGGTGGATGTGAAGTGGGTTCTCGGAATGTGGATGGAGTGTATCACCGACACTCCTGTGACTTACACGGTTACAGCTACTAGGTGAATGTAAGTATGCGACTTTAATCGCGCACTTACTGGGCGGCGAAAGGCTCTGTAACAACAGACACCTTCGCCGCCCTTTTCGCTACCATTTTTTGCGCAAACTTGAAAATATTTAAATAAAAAAAAATAATCAAAAAACACCCAGCCAAAGCTGAGTGTTTTTTTATTGTGCGTTTTTTTACCAAAACATTAAACAGGGCTGGGTATATTGAATGTATTTAGAACAAGCTTTAATATGCCAAAAACAGAAAACATAATCAACATTCCGACTAGCCCCCATACCATACTTCGTTTGCCTGTATCTCGCCCATCATCGGAGTTGGACTTGGCGATAAACTGCACGATACCCCAGAAAAATGCAACCAACGCCACAACAAACATCAAAACAACAAGTGGCTGAAGTATGACAGATACTATGCTGTTGAGAAGTGTGTTTATGGTCACTGTTACTGATTAAAAAAGATCACCACTATGGAAGGGTTACACTAGGAACAGTTACACTACCAGGGCTTGCTGTACCTCCAAAAATAGCAGTACCCATAAAAGTTGTAAGACCCCAAATACTAGAAGCAACAAAAAGAGCAACGACACCCCAAATCATCATTTGTTTCCCTTTTTTTCTTTCTTCTTCATCACCAGAATTCATCACAAACTTCATTAGACCCCAGAAAAAATAGAGTAATATTAATGCAAACACTATTGGTATAAGTGTTTTTACAACTTTGCCAATACCTGATGCTAAGAGGTCAACATTATCGAGTGGCGCAGCGTGAGCAATCAGAGCAAACATCACCATAGGAGCAAACATAAACACACCTAAAATAACTTTATTCATAATTTATAAACTAAATAATAATTATCGTTTACACGATATTTTTAACACCTACTAATAATACTATATATTCATTGGTAAACACAATACTGGATATACACAAAAAACACCAAATTAATAAGCAGTACCTCCAGAGAAAATACCCAGACCATCTACAAGAAAAGCAACCAAGCCCCAAATAGAAGACATCACAAAAAGTGCGATGACGCCCCAAAACATCAAACGACGACCCTCGGTACGAGCCTCTTCACTACCCGCCTTAAAAACAAATATTCCTAAACCCCATAAAAAAACTAGCAACGCAACAGCAAAAACTATCGGTATCAACAAGTCTACGAGCTTTTGTGTGGCGCTTATCAAACCAGAGATACCGTGGGCTTCCGCAAAAGATACTTTGGGAAAAAGTAGAGTTATTAATAAAAAAATATAATTAATCATTTTAATTTGAAAATATTGGGAACTTAGGAATGACCATCAAAACAGACCATCCTGAACCAAAAAGATCATTTGAAAAGAAATTAATTATGCCAAAGAGAGACACCATCACAAAAAGTGAAATGACGCCCCAAAAAAGTGTGTTTTTTGCATCCTCGCGAGCAGTTTCACTGCCAGCACTTCTAATAAACTTTACAATTCCCCAGAAAAACACTATCAAAGCCACTCCCACCAAAAGAGGCACGAGTTGAGCAAAAAGATTGGTGATCAAAACTATAAATGATTTTAAGTCTGTTGGAGTTGGAGTATTCATATTTATTTAATAGGAGTACCGCCCTGACACACCCCGGGAATGGTTGGGCTTATCTTACACAAAGTACCGTGTATCGCAGTGGCTATAACAACCGAGCCGAGTATAATCAAAGAGCCGATTATTACTGTAAAAAAGGTTTTCTTTGCCTCTGTAAGTTTTTCCTCATTACCTTGGGCTGTAACAAAAAGATATCCAGAATAAATAACTGCAAAAATCACAACAACAAGAGCTACAGGCAAAACTATCTTTTCTAAAATAAATGTTACAAATCCAACAACACTTTTGGTTTTGTCATCACCTGCAAAAGGATTTGGGAAACTGTTTGCATTGGAATTTGGTGGGTTTGATGACACAGCACCAGTGTTTTGTTGTGTCTGTGTACCTGGAGTGATAGCTTGCGCAAACACCGAGGACGCCATCCCGCCGAACATAAAAACTACCATTACAATACCGAAGAAATATTTCATACTTTTATTATATTTTTTTTGAATCATAAAGTCGAGTGGTTATTTAAGTTAATTTAACCTTACCGCACTAGGCAAAAAGTTGCCGGTGAGACGGGTAAATGTATATACTATGAGCCACGCTGAAATCACAAATATAAAGCCCCATAAAACCTTTACAAATATCTCTTTTGCCTTACCCCTTTTGCCCACATCTCCACCAGCTGTCAGAAGTAGAAAGCCAGAGTAAGCAAAAGCTATCGCCGCTAGTGGAATAGAAAGTAAAATAAGAAAATTAACAATATTTCTACCGAGTGCCATTAGGTCTGCAAAAGTACATTGGTCATTTACACCGTGGCCACAAGGAATAAGGCCGGATGTATTATGTTGCGCAGAAAAAACCATTGTTGGTACAGACACGCCTATAAAAATTATTAAAAAAAGAAAAACAAAAAAATTTCGTGAAAAATATTTCATCATTATATTTTTTTAAACAATAAATCTAGTTCTCCACTCGCTTTACCTACCGATTCACTTATATTTTTTCTACCACCAGTCACAGACTCTATCATATCTTTAAAAATCGTGTTTGCACTAGGTCTATCTGGCATCAGCCAAGCTTGCGCCTGTATTGCGCTTTCAAAAAATACCGACATATATGGGTCTGTTGGTCGTACTGCGAGCATATCGCGACGCACTGGCGGAAGTTTTGTGTATTCCAAAAGTACTGCGAGAGCTGGTTTACCGACAAGCGCCATGGCTACTTCTATAGCGCCGGCTTTTTTCTGAGAATTTTTTGTAACCGCCAAAGCATTTAATGCACCAAATGTGATTATCTTTTCTGCGCCAATAGACTGTGGCATTTTTGCCACGTTAAAATTGAGGTTTGGATTTTTTGCCTGAATATCTGCAACTTCAGACGCAAAACCAAAATATGTTGCCAAATCACCAGAGATAAAATGATTTTTTGAAGTCGGCAGAGAAGGATTCCAAGAATAAAAAGGTTTTGCTGGATTACTAAACTCTGTATAAAAGCTAAGCGCTGTGTTTGCTGGAGTTATGGATGCAGAAAAAGAATTGTTGAGTGTGCTTTGTATCACGTCGCCTTGGCGTAAAGACGGGTAACCTCCGGCTTGCATTATGAGTATACTTAAAATCTCTGTAGCGTGTGTGACGTTGTTGTATCCCCCCATTGCAATGGCACTTTGTTTTATGTTCAACGCACCATCTTTTTGTGTTAGTGTTTTAGTAAGGTCGTAAAATTCACCCCAAGTTTTTGGTGGTGTACTAATTCCCGCGTTTGAAAAAATGGTTCTGTTCCAATACATCACCATAGGGTCTATGGTAAACGGCACAGCTAGCACTCCTTGTGTTGATAAATAAAGCTCACCCGCCTCTACAAAAGTATCTTTAAAAGTACGCTCTGATATCGCGCTATATGGTATTGTATATATTTTATCTCTGTATTTTAAAATAGAATCCTGTGAAAGAAAAAATAAATCTGGGCCAATACCTGATGCTAAAGCATTTATAAATTCTTGGTCAAATGTCGCCTTGTCTTTCTGCACATATTCTACTTTTACTGTTTTACTCTCTTTTACGCCAGCGGTTTCTATTACTTCCTCCATTATTGCGTTTGGTACAAAACCCCATACGACTACATTGGCTACAGAGTCGCCACCACCACCCAGATTACCCGTCGCAAAAATAATCACACCAACAAAAATAAAGACTCCAAAGATTCCTGTAAAAATCAACTGAAATTTGGTCATTTCTTTCATACTATTTTTTCTTAAACATTATTCCATAATGATGCGCACCTGCATTAAACTCTTTTTCAATCAAAAAATCGTTGGTAAAAAGTTCTTTGCATGCTGTGAGAGAGAAAACCGCTGACTGCTCTGGCCCAAGTCCACCAAAAGAGTCCGTCCAGTCTATCACTATCGCTTTACCTCCGGTTTTTAATATTCTTTTTATTTCATCTCGCATGCCGGATTTGTCTGGAACTTGGAAAAAAATGTTTGCGGCGATAGCGCAGTCTACGCAACCGTCACGAAGCTTTATGCCACCGTGTTTTTCAATATCACCCCAAATTGTTTCAATATTTGAAATGTTTTGTTTTGTAGCTTCGGCTTTGAGTCGTGAAAGTAATTCTTTTTGAACATCAATAGAGTAAACTTTGCCGTGATCACCTACTGCTAGAGATGCGAGCATGGAATACGCTCCAGAACCAGAGCCAAGGTCGGCGACGGTCATACCAGATATAAGCCCAAACTGCTCAATATTTTTTTTGGGGTCAGAAAACATACTTATGTCAATTATACCGAAAAAATAGACAAAAAGGTAAGGTATGTGTGTATAACCGTATACGCAAAAATCAAAACAGCTTTTGAAAACCGCACATAAATCCCTGCTGGGATACGCAAAACAAAAAACTATCAAAAAAGAGTACGCATAAATCGCTGGTGCGATTTTGCTCCGTCTCGGCTACCCGCCTGCGAAGCCTCTTTTTTGATAGTTTTTTGTTTTGCTTACCACAGTGGTAAGCAAAATTCAAAATGCCTTTTGAAAAGCATTGCGCAGGCCGTCGGGCCGAGCGTAACAAAATCGCACCAGCGATTTATGTGCGGTTTTCAAAAGGCATTTTGAATTTTGCGTATCTAGGTGAAAAACTAGAGACAAATCAGCGAAGCGATTTTGTCGTTGTCACGAAGCTTCATTATTCGTACGCCCTGAGTCTGTCTGCCGAGACTTGGAATTTCTTTTAAATCAACTCGTATAACCTGACTTTTTTGAGACATTGATACTACTTCTTCCATTTCTGCTGTTACCACCTGAGAACAAATAATGTCCCCCGTCTTTGGAGTTACTTTTGCTGTTTTTATACCAGAGCCACCTCGTTTTTGAATCTTGTATTCTTCTATGTCTGTCTTTTTACCATAACCGTTTGCGCTAATCACGAGCAGAGCTGGGCTTTTGAATTCTTTTTTGACCACCTGAGCGGCGATGACTTTGTCACCTTTTGCGAGCTTCATTGCGCGCACACCAGCAGCGCCACGTCCCATTTCGCGTATATCAGACTCCTTGAAACGAATAGATTGACCCTTTGCAGTAGCAATAATAACACTGTCACCTTTTCCTACAAATGATGCGCTGATGAGTTTGTCGCCGTCCGCCAGAGATATTGCGATGAGGCCACTGCGTCTTACATCATGGAAATTTTCTGCTTTGACCTTTTTTGCTACACCATTTTCTGTAACCATCAAAAGAGATTGTTCAGACGCCGATTTTGCTTCTTTTGGCAATGCGAGCACAGATGTTACACGCTCTTCGTCAGACAAAGAAATATAATTTACAAGAGACTTGCCTTTTGTTGCGCGACGACCTTCTGGCAAATCATACATTTTTATTTGATACGCTTTTCCTTTATCAGAGAAAAATAGTATGTCGTTGTGTGTGCTTGCTGTGAGTAGTGTGGTCACAAAATCTTCTTCTTTTGTATCAAGGTCTACCACGCCGACTCCGCCACGTCTTTGTTTTCTAAACTCGTCAGGACTTGTGCGTTTTACATATCCGCCAGATGTGAGTACGAGCGCATTTTCCTCGTCAGGGATAAGGTCTTCTATAGAAATAACTTTCGCACCATGCTTCATCACCATGGTGCGTCTTTCATCGCCATATTTTTCTACAATTTCGGCGAGTTCTTTTTTGATAATATCCAAAATCATTTTTGGTTTTGACAAAATTTCTTTGAGTTTGATGATAAACTCTTGCACGCTCTTTAGCTCATCTTCTATTTTCTTGCGTTCTAGACCAGCGAGCTTTTGTAGACGCATTTCCAAAATAGCGGTCGCTTGAATATCAGAAAACTTGAACTCTTTTTTGAGGTTTGCATGCGCTTCTTGCACATCTTTTGCCGCGCGGATGAGCTTGATGATGCGGTCAATATGGTCAAGCGCTTTTGTGAGACCGAGCAAAATGTGCTCGCGTTCTAGGGCTTTTTTGAGGTCGTATTCTGTGCGACGTCGCACGACTGTCTGACGATATGTGATAAACTCCGAAAGAAAAGTTTTGAGTGAAAGAGTTTGTGGCACGCCGTCTACGAGTGCAACAAGATTGAAGTGAAAAGTATCTTCTAGCTGTGTGTGTTTGTAAAGAGAATTCAAAATCTTTTGTGGATGTACACCACCTTTTAGGTCAATGACAATACGAATATCTTTTGTAGACTCATCACGAATGCCTTTTATGCCCTCTATCTTTTTGTCACGCACAAGGTCAGCGACTTTCATTATCAAATCGGCTTTGACAACACGATACGGAATAGAAGTAATGATGATCTGAAAAGCGTCAGCTTTTGTTTCAATAATCTCGGCAACACCACGAGTCAAAACGCCACCTCGGCCAGTCGCATACGCATGATGAATATCTTTTTTATTAAAAATAATTCCGCCGAGTGGAAAATCTGGACCTTGGATAAACTCAAGCAAGTCCTCCGTCGTGGCGTCTTTGTTGTCTATGAGATGCACAGTCGCAGCCACCACTTCTTTTAGATTGTGCGGAGGAATATTGGTAGCCATTCCTACAGCAATACCGAGCGTTCCGTTTAAAAGTAAGTTTGGCACAGCTGCTGGCAAAACAGTCGGCTCTTTTCTAGTGCCTTCGTAGTTGGGTCGCCAGTCAACAGTCTCTTTGTCCAAATCACGCAAAAGCTCCGCCGTGATACGGGACATTTTTGCTTCTGTATATCGGGGTGCGGCGGCATTGTCGCCGTCTACCGATCCAAAATTTCCTTGACCGATCACGAGCGGATATCTAAAACTAAAATCCTGCGCCATTTTTACCATTGCATCATACACAGACACGTCGCCGTGCGGATGATAGTTTCCAGTCGTATCTCCAGTAATTTTTGCAGACTTTCGAGTTTTTGCACCAGAGGTGAGTCCGAGCTCATGCATAGTGTAAAGAATGCGACGATGCACAGGTTTTAGACCATCACGAATATCGGGTAAAGCACGGTCTGTAATAACAGACATCGCATAATCCAAAAAGGATTCTTTCATTTCTAAAACAATCTCTCTAGGAACAACAACGCCTCCTGGGGCGTCTTCTTTTATCAGATTGTCTGCATCTTTTTTTGCCATATAAAGGGTATTATATCACGTCTGAAACAGTAATAAAAGGGCTAAAGAGAGCCCTCAGTGTAAGTATTTGAAACTTTTGACTTATATTCTTCGTCTATAGTGCTACCCAAATCTTTAATCTGTTTTTGAAGACCGCCAAAGCTTGCTTGAATACCTGAAAAGGCACTCGCCATATTGAGACGCACAGTCTCAAGTGGGCTCATTATATCAGTATTTTTTTCTGCCAATACTTGCTGACTGTCTGAACCATACATATGTACAGACGCCCACACTACAAATATCGCAGTGGTGATGGCGCCAGAAACACCAAAAGCAATCGTTCTTTTTTTATGGTCTGGTTTTTGTCGCAAATTGTGAATTAGTTTTTTCATATTTTTTAGACTGTCGGCTTGAGGACAATTATTTCACCCTCTTTGCCTTCTAAATCTTTTTTCTTAATTGTTAATTTATCAACTACATTTGAAGATTCTTCCCCACCTTCTTTAAGAAAAGTTTTCAGCGCGTTTGGATTTCCGATATCTCCGTAATGCATCGGAATAATTATTTTTGGCTCGAGCTCCACCGATATTTTGTATGCCTGCGCAGGATCAAGCACCCCCGCACCACCTATCGGCACAAACAAAATATCTATTTCGTCGAGTGCTCCTATTATATCATCTGAAAGCTTTGGTGTATTGAGTGCGCCAAGAAAACAAAGGTTGATACCTTCGAGCGATACTGTATATATAGTATTGAGTGCGCTTTTTCCATCGTACCCAGACTCTGTTTGAAAACCTTTTATAAAAACTTCTTTTATCTCGTATTCGCCCGGACCAGAAATAACAAATGGAAGTCGGTCGCCACGCTGTGCACTTTCAAAACCATTGAAATCTTTATGATTTAGACTTGAAAGAGCAATATCCGCACCGTATTTTGTGCTCTTAAACTTTGAATCTTTTGATATCGGATTGTAAGCAATAATAATGTCGCCAAACTGTATTTTGAAAGACTCTAGGCCTTGGTATGAGATAATCATGGGTTAATTATAGCGTGTTTTTTGAGGAAAGGAAGGGGGTTGAAAAAAATGACCCCCAATCTGCAAAGCAGACCGGGGGTCAGGGGAACACTTGTGCAGAGCCAAAGTGTCCGAGGGACAAAGGATCAGGCTTGCACCGAATCCGAAGTTTCCGAGGATTTAACAGAATTGCGAGAGAATACCCGTACGCCACCAAACCACCTGCATTGGTTCTCAATGAAGTTATCAAGGAAACACCAACCACCACCACGCCAGCGCACGCTGACCGTGCGAAGCACACCAGCGTTATCCCTGATGAAAAAAATATTTGCCCAGTGGTTGTTTAAGAGAGCTCCGTCTTTGCCATGCTTTTGTTTTTTCATTAAGGAGAACACTTGATAAAGCGTCGTTTCCGACTTCTCCTCACCGCCGAGTTCGGCGATAATCGCGGTATCCGCTGAAGTCTGACACAAGTCGTGGTAGCGGAGAGTTTGAGCGTCCATCGGTTTTTCGATAGTGACTTTGCCCGCTAAGAACAATTTGATGAAATCATTCCCAATCTTTGAAATCTTCACCTGAGCATAGGGACTGGTGTTGACCACAAACTTGGCTGTAGCGCTGAACTTCAATTTGGTGGCTACAACCTCGACCGTCGAGACGAACTCGAGAATAGAGGGTGCGGGTTTCGGTTTCACTACTTGTGGATTTTTAATGATGTCCATAGTCAGATTTCCTTTCTGTTGGATGCTATTTGCTGTCGACTTGGCCACATTGGTTTCGTCACAACAGAGAATGGCCTACTACCTAAAAGTATAAGCCGCTTTCTGCTGTGACGAATCTCGCAATTTCAAGGTTCTTATTTCTAGCGGAAAGTATATCATAGTAAGTCTTATGTGTTATGGACTGATACAATCAATAGACAATCCTTCATTTTCCTGTATACTGTCCCCCATGTCTGGTTTGCGCCGAAAGGAGTAAATTTATGTGAGAAAAGACATGTTTTAGGTGATGGCTCACAACATCGCAAATTATAAAACGCTAGAGTTAACCTCCCTCGGGTGGAGCACGGCCAAGAGGTGTTGCAAAAACACCTCAAAGCCAAACACACCACAGGAAGCTCGGGCGACACACAAAATGTCAATAAAAGAAAGAGTAATAAAAATGGCGACCGCCGTCATGGATGAGCTCACAGGTGATGCAGAGGAAGGTCAAGAACCCGACAAAGAATCCAAAGCAAAAAAGGATTCTATAATGTCGAAAATTTTAAGCGAAACCAAGAATCCCCCAACTGCTGGCGATCTAGTAGAAGGTCTCGTTATCGGTATTGAAAAAAACTCAGTTTACGTAAATATTCCTCCGTTTGGTACTGGTATTATTTTTGGAAAAGAATTCATCAATGCGCGCGATATTATCAAAAAGATAAACATCGGCGACAATGTTGCTGGAAAAGTTGTTACTATCGACAACAAAGATGGTTATATAGAAATCTCTCTTAAAGAAGCTAGACAAGCACTCATTTGGGGTGAAGCCGAAGAAGCTATCAGAGAAAAAAGTATTTATGAAATTCCAATACTTGATGCAAACAAAGGCGGACTCATCCTCGCATGGCAAGGTATCACTGGCTTTTTGCCAGCTTCACAGCTCAAAACAGAGCACTATCCTCGCGTAGCTGATGGCGACAAAGACAAAATCCTCGAAGAGCTCAGAAAGCTTATTGGAGAAAAAATCTCTGTCTCTATTATCGGTGCTATTCCAAAAGAAGGAAAACTTATTTTCTCTGAAAAAAGTCCAGAGCTCAAAAACAAAGAAAAAATCATTGGTAAATATGCTGTGGGTGATGATGTGTCTGGAGAAGTTACTGGTGCTGTAGACTTTGGTGTATTTATGAAGCTTGAAGAAGGTCTAGAAGGTCTGGTGCACATTTCAGAAATAGATTGGACACTTGTAGAAAATCCAAAAACACTTTTCAAAATCGGTGAAAAAGTAAGGGTGAAAATAATTGAGATAAAAGACGGAAAAATTTCTCTTTCTATCAAGGCACTAAAAACAAATCCTTGGAAAGAAGGAGAAAAGAAATACAAAAAAGATGATGTTGTGCAGGGCGTGATTATAAAATTCAACAAACACGGCGCGCTCGCAAGTATTGAGGAGGGCATCGCTGGCCTCGTGCACATTTCAGAGTTTGGTAATGAAGCAAAGTTGCGAGAAAAACTTTCTCTCGGCAAAAGCTACACTTTCAAAATCACTCTCTTTGATTCAAAGGAACAAAAAATGGCCTTGTCTTTCGTGGGTGAGAAGTAATCCTGTAAATTTGACAACAAACCATATTTTGTTAATATTAAATTCATAAATGGCTTTGGCCTGTCCCTCGAAAGAGGGTTAAAAATCAAAAAGTCGATTATTCAATCAAACGAATAATCGACTTTTTGATTTCATCCTTTGAATAATTATTCTGCGGTCTAATTCTTATAAGCCCAATACCAACTTGTTCTAATATTTCTGTCTGAAAATTGTCTCTAGCAACACGACGTTTTTCTAAGTGAGATGAATCATCAAGCTCAATAACTATCTTTGGTGAGAGTGACTCCTTATCGCACAAAAGAAAATCCACGTGTTTTGATTTAATCTTTGCCCAGCCAGACCACCACCTATTTCCTCTGTTGTTACAATATAAAATATCAGCCCATCTCACTTTTGCAAATAGCTCCATATTTAAATCACTTGCAACATCTTTTAATACGCCAAAAAAATCTTTTTCTGTAACCGAGAAAAAATGTTCTTTCTTCTTGTACGATAATTTACTTAAAGTCTTTTTATTTTTAAAAAACCTAAACTCCAAATATCTTAAAAAGAAGATGGCGGCAAAACAAAGTATTAAATAAAAAAATATTGATTTCACGTCTAATTTCCATTAAACTCCCCCATGGCTTTTTCGCGGGACAGACGCATTGCTTTTGCAGATGAGCCACTGGAAGCAAGCATCATCACAGCTTCGAGGGCGCGCTTTGATATTTTTTTCAACTCTGCCATCTCCGAGTTTTTAAATGGCGCGAGAATGAAGTCACCGACGACGGCATTACCGCTCGGCTTTTTTATTTTGCCCGAAGCCGTCGTCGGCGAAATTCCCACGCGAATCCGCACAAAAGCCTCAGTTTTCAAAGCACGAATAATAGACTCGAGCCCTTTGTGTCCGCCAGAGCTTCTGTTAAAAGAGATTTTCATTTTACCCAAAGGCAAATCAAGGTCATCATAAATCACTACGAGTTGCTCTGGCTTTTTTATTGACGCAACACTCTGTCCAGATTTATTCATAAAAGTTTCAGGCATCACAAACTTCACTTTTTCTTTACCAAGCACGCCGTCTGCGGTGAGCGCTTTTATTTTACCATCAACTTTCCATGCAGAAAAATCAAGCGCATCATGCAAGCTTTCTAGTATTATTCGCCCCGTATTATGTCGAGTATTTTTGTATTCTTCACCCGGATTTCCCAAGCCAACAATTGTGTACATATTTGATTGTATTAAATATACGTGTGCAAATATTGTATCACACTACATATCTATTGTGCTCGAAATACATTTGCAGTACAATTTCCTCAGCATGGACGAAGCACTACTCAAAATCACTCCAAAAACAGAACCCGAAAACAAAAAAGGTGGTGGATTTTTTATGGAGGTTCTAAAATTTACTCTCGTCGCCGTCATTATCGTCGTCCCCTTTCGCCTTTACATCGCTCAGCCATTTATCGTCAGTGGCGCATCTATGGACCCAGCTTTTGAGACCAGCGAGTACCTCATTGTAGACCAAATAAGTTACGCTTTTAAAAATCCTCCGCGAGAATCCGTCGTAATTTTCAAATATCCAAAAGACCCAACAAAATATTTCATCAAACGCATCATTGGTCTGCCGGGAGAAACTTTAGAAATCAGAGGTACGAAAGTGACTATAAAAAATGCCGACAGACCAGAGGGCTTTATACTGCATGAGCCGTACGTTGATATCCAACACGAAAAACAAGATGACATTACCGTCAAACTAAAAGCCGACGAATATTTTGTAATGGGAGACAATCGAAGCGGAAGTTCAGATTCTAGAGTCTGGGGACCAATAAAAGAAGAGCTTATCGTAGGCAGACCGTTTATCCGGCTTTTGCCAGTAAATAAAATTGGTTTCTTTCCGGGTAATGCAGTCGAGCAATAATTAACGTGTCAAAAATAATATATTCTAATATGAGAGCAGTAACAAAAACACCAGAAATAAAAGTACCTGAAGAAAAATCTGCGAAAGTAGAGAGGGAGGCACCGTATACGCTAAAAAAGCTAGACAGAGTCGCAGAGATTGCATCTTTTTTTGGCTTTCTCCCGATTAAAACTCCAGACATCATAAAAGATGATGTAAAAAAAGCTGAAGTTTTTAGAAACGACGTAAAGCGTATCCAAGAAGAAGACTACATCCTACCTTTGCCCGAAGAAAAAATTGCTCTTTTGCGCACATATCTGGAACACAATATGTCTGCCCTGCCTCATCCGTTAATGCTTTATTATAGAAAACCTTTTGGCAAGCTTGGAGAAAAAAAGAAGTCAGCGATATATCAGTGCGGACTCGATATCATCGGCACAGAAAACAGTGTTGCCGAAGCGCTTGTTATAAAAACACTTTGCTCAATACTTACCGAGCAGGGTTTTGAATCTCTATTTATAGACATAAATACATCTGGCGACAAAGATTCTATTGTACGATTTGAACGCGAGCTTGGCAGTTTTATCAGAAAAAATATTAATGAAATCCCTGGCGATTTGCGTCCTGTTTTCAAAAAAGATCCATTTGAGCTACTGCACACAACAGATGAGCGTTGTATCAACCTAAAAGAACAGGCACCAAAACCAATGGGCTTTCTCTCAGATCTCAGCATTCAACATTTCAAAGAAGTGCTGGAATATTTAGAAACACTAAACATCCCTTATCGTATAAACGAAAGTCTCATTGGCGACAAAACCTACTGCTCTCAAACTATTTTTGAAATCAGAGGTACTGTGCGCGACAGAAAAAATGCGCTACCAATGCTTCTTGCAAGTGGATGTCGACACAATTATTTTTCAAAAAAAATCGGCTTTAGAAAAGACATACCGATAATGAGCGCGACTATCTGTGTGAAAAAAACGCCAGAGCCAGTGTATAAAATAATAGTAAAAAAAATCCCACGACCAAGATTTTATTTTATCCAGCTTGGTTTTCGTGCACGACTCAAAAGTCTCACGATTATCGACAATCTGCGCAAAGCCCGCATTCCTGTGTGTCATTCTTTGTCCATAAATAATTTTGTAAATCAGCTAACTAGTGCCGAAAATATGCATCTATCTCATCTCATAATACTGGGTCAAAAAGAAGCGCTAGAAAACACTATTGTAATCAGGCATATGGAAACTCGCGTTCAAGATACTATTAATTTAAGCGACCTTTCGCACTATTTACAAAAGCTTAAGTAGGTCAAGTAGAGTAAAGAAAGCTGGGAAATATGTTCAAAAAACAGACTTCGCAGGCGGGTAGCCGAGACGGAGCAAAATCGCACCAGCGATTTATGCGTGCTGTTTTTTGAACATATTTCCCAGCTTTCTTTACCCTACTTGCCCGTTTTTGAGCCATATGTTACTATAATTCTCACTATGGCAGTAAATATACAAGTAGATAAAAACAACAACGAAAACAGCGTAAATCTCATAAAGCGCTTTACTCGACGTGTCCAAGGTTCTGGTGTCCTACCTCGAGTACGTTCTATTAGATATACAGAAAGAAAGCCTTCAAAGTATGTCAAGAAAAAGCGAGCTCTAAAATCTATTGCGGGCCGAGAAAAAATGGCTGAACTTATAAAAATGGGAAAAGTTATTGAAAAAATAACACATCGACGCTAATCTGTGAGTACGCTTTCTATCATCAACAAAACAAAAGGCAAGCTACCACGCTTGCCTTTTGAACGCATGAAAAATGCAGTACTTGGTCAAAAATATTCTGCAAGTCTAGTAATAGTCGGCCGAGCCACATCAAAAAAATTAAACTTTCAATATCGCAAAAAAAATACACCGACAGACATATTGAGTTTTTCTCTTGAAAAAAATGTGGGTGAGATTTTTATAAATCCAGATATGGCGCATAGAAAAGCAAAAGAATTTGAACGAACATATGCAAACTATATCGGCTTTCTTTTTATACACGGACTCTATCATCTCAAGGGACTAGAGCATGGCAAAAAAATGGAGCACCTAGAAGCCAAAACACGTCGAGTTTTCAACATCTAATACAATTTTTCCTTTATATGCTATGGTATAATACCGACATATGGCAAGAAACATCACAGTTGGTATAGATATTGGTACATACCAAGTGAAAATTGCTGTTGCCGAACAACTCCGCACAGAAAAAGGCAACGAAGTAAAAGTCATTGGCGCTGGATACGCAGAATCTCGCGGACTTCGTCACGGATATATTATAAATTCAGCAGACGCAGTGCGTAGTATCAAGCACGCTTTAATTCAAGCAGAAAAATCTTCTGGCCAAAAAATAAAGCGAGCTTTTATGTCTGTCGGTGGTATCGGACTTTCTAGTATTAGTGCATCTGGCTCTGTTGTCATAACTCGCGCTGATGCAGAAATAACCGAGCTAGACCTTTCAAAAACTCTAGAGGCATGTGAAAAAGAAATTCCTGCGTCATTGATTTTAAATAAAAAAATAATTCATGCGATACCAATACAATACAAACTCGACGGAAAACTTGTACTTGGCCGACCGATAGGAATGAAGGGTGTAAAACTTGAAGCAAAATATCTTTTTATCACCTGCCTTGAACATCATTTAAATGACTTAATGCAAGCGATAGAAGAAGCTGGCGTAGAGGTCATTGATGTGATGGCTTCTCCGCTTGCGGCGAGTTTTGTAACACTCAACAAAACACAAAAAATCGCCGGTTGTGTGCTCGCAAATATTGGTGCAGAAACCGTCTCTATTGTCGTTTATGAAAACAACATTCCTGTATCTCTTGAAGTTTTTCCGACTGGCTCAACAGATATCACAAACGACATCGCTCTCGGTCTCAGGGTTGCCCTAGACGAAGCTGAACATATAAAACTCGGAGTAATCACTGGCGCATCATACCCACGCAAAAAACTCGAAGAAATAATCAGCGCACGTCTGCAAGATATTTTTGAACTCATAGAAGCTCATTTGAAAAAAATATCTCGCGACGGACTTTTGCCTGCTGGTATAATAATCACGGGTGGAGGTAGCGGACTTCCAAGTATCGAAAGTATTGAGAATTTGGCAAAACACGCATTGCGACTTCCATCACGTATCGCCACAATATATTTAGGCGAAGACGGCACATCAAATATAAAAGATGCGTCTTGGTCTGTAGCATTTGGTTTGTGTATTTTTGGATTTACTGCAGACGGTGAAGGCTCGATAGGTTTTGGTACGATTAGATCTCTTTTTAGAAAAATAAAGAGAATGATTTTGGGTGCTGTGCGACAGTTTCTTCCATAATTAAATACGTACAAAAAACCCTTTGTTTTAGGGTTGTTTTAGGAAACTGAAACAGCGAATTATACTGTTGTCAATATGTTTTCTTTTACCACTTATCTGGTATGATGATAAAAATCGATTAACATTTTCAAACATTTTTTTATTCTTTTATGCCACAAATCAAACCAGAAGTAGAAGCATTTGCACGAATCAAAGTCCTCGGAATAGGTGGCTCTGGAAAAAATGCGCTCAACCATATGATAAACAGCAAAGTTCGTGGTGTTGAGTTCATCGCTATAAACACAGACGCGCAAGACCTACACAACACTTTAGCAAAAAAGAAAATTCATATTGGAAAAAATCTAACACGCGGACTCGGCACAGGAATGAACCCAGAGCTCGGAAGACGCGCAGTAGAAGAAACTCAAGAAGAAATCCAAGAAGCGCTCAAAGGAGCTGACATGGTATTTATCGCTGGAGGTATGGGTGGCGGTACATACACGGGCGCTGCTCCTCGCATTGCACAAATAGCAAAAGAGCTCGGCGCACTCACTGTAGGTGTTGCTACAAAGCCATTCTTTTTTGAGGGTAGCCAAAGAATGCGAATTGCAGAACAAGGCCTAGAAGAATTAAAAAAATCAGTGGACGCTATCATCATTGTACCAAACGACCTTCTTTTAAATAGTATTGACCGCACTACTACTGCAAAAAATGCTTTTGCAATATGTGACGATGTCCTAAAACAAGCAGTAGAAGGCATTTCAGACCTCATTACCACTCCTGGAATCATCAATATAGACTTTGCTGATATCAAGGCAATAATGGAAAACGCTGGGCCAGCTCTCATGGGTATCGGTACAGGTACGGGCGAAAACCGCGCTGTAGATGCCGCAAAAATGGCTATTAGTTCCCCTCTTTTAGAGATTTCAATGAATGGGGCAAAGGGTGTACTATTTTCTATTGCTGGCGGAGAAGACCTAACAATGTTTGAAATTCAAGACGCCGCAAAAATTATTACAGAGTCAGCAGATCCAAATGCGCGCATTATTTTTGGTACAGTACGCGACGACAAATTAAAGAAAAATGAAATAAAAATTACTGTTATTGCTTCTGGTTTTCCAGAAAACAACATGAAAAAAAGTACAATGATGGGTGGAATAGAAAAAGAAGATGCTACTGTGCCACCGATTTCAAAAGGAAAAATGTTTAATTCAGTCCCTATGCAAGTAACATTAGAAGAAAAAAAGAGTATACAACCTGCCGAAGACGATGGTGATGACTGGGGTGCGGTGCCAGCATTTTTGCGACGGTCAAAATTAAAATAAGACTTTAATAAATTATGTACGATTTGATAATTATAGGCGGTGGCCCTGCTGGGGTCGCTGCGGGAGTATACGCATCACGAAAAAGACTCAAGACCGCTTTTATTACTGGAGATTTCAATAGTCAAAGTGCTGTTTCCGAAGATGTTCAAAACTGGATAGGTACTATTTCCCTATCTGGTCAAGCTCTGGCGGACAACCTAGAAGCTCATCTCAGAGCATATGCTCTAGATGTTGTATCAATACACGATGGCGAATGGGTAAAAGATATTTCAAAAAATGGTGATGCTTTTTCTGTAACGACCGACAAAAATACTTATGAAGCAAAAACAGTGCTTGTTGCATCTGGTAGCACTCGACGCAAACTAGAAATACCGGGTGCTGATGTTTTTGACAACAAAGGCCTGACTTATTGTGCGTCTTGTGACGGCCCGCTTTTTTCTGGTATGGATGTGGCGGTAGTGGGTGGAGGAAACGCTGGATTTGAAACTTGCGCTCAGCTACTCGCGTATGCAAAAAGTGTTACTCTCCTAAATAGAAGCGACGAGTTTCGCGCCGACCCTGTCACTGTAGAAAAAGTGCTTTCCAACCCAAAAATGAAAGCGATAAAAAACGCTGTTCCTGTAGAAATAATCGGGGATAAATTTGTAAAAGGAATCATTTATGAAGACTCTAAAACAAAAGAAAAAGTGACTTTAAATGTCGCTGGTATTTTTGTAGAAATCGGACTCATTCCAACTACAACTTTTGCAAAAAATGTCACCGAGCTAAACAAGCAAGGTCAGATAATAGTAGACCCACGCAACCAACGCACAAAAACACTCGGAATATGGGGTGCGGGAGATTGTACCGACGGGCTTTATCATCAAAATAATATCGCTTCTGGAGACGGTGTAAAAGCCCTAGAGGATATTTATCTGTTTCTGCACGCAGGGAAATAAATGACGAAACAAAAAAGCGACTCTTGGTCGCTTTTTTGTTTTACAAAGTCTTTACAGTAGATGCTGTCATATCAGTCGGCAACTCTGTTTGAGTGACCATAATAAACTCATTGAAATACAGCAGTCCAGCGACAAGTATTATCACTGATACAGTACCAGCAATCATTGGCGGATGTTGAATTTTTATTTTTACAAAAACCGCGAGAGATAGCGCTAAAATCAAAAGTAAAATAAGTCCTGTAAATACTGTAGACGAAAGATTTCTTGGAGAGGTGGCTATTCTTTCTACAATTCTTTCTGGCTCCTGTGTGTTTGCGTTTTTAATTTGGTCAATCATTGCGAGTGATTTTTGTAATACTTTTGATTCCACACCAAGTACGGCTTGTTTAGTAGGTAGAGATGGCGAAGCATCTTTTTTGTCTTTAGTGATAAAACTATTTGTTTCTGATTTAGATATCAACACTCTATCTGGAGTTCCAAAAAACTGCACAACAAAAAGGGTCTGTTTATTTTTATATACACCCGAAGCAACAGCAATACCCACTTCTGTATAATTATTGTTTTCAATATTTGCGCGATGTAGTAGAGACTTCATCCATGCATCAGTAACCTCATTAGAATCAACAAAGTTTACTGCCAAATTTTCACCGGCGTATGAGTAGGCATATCCCGCCTGTTTGAGCCAAAACCACGGCTCCTTGCCATCGGGACTAGTATGAGCAAAGTATCCATTTTCAGCCATATCGTTTGCCTTGAGCTGTGCCGCTTGCTCTAAAATAGGGTTTGTTTGAAGCTGACCCAAGCCACCATCTGCTCTGTTGTTGTTGGTTAAAGAAACCAAAACACCCGGCAACACAGACGCTAAATAGCTATCTTTTTTATGCGAAATAAAAATGTAAGCAAAAAAAGCAAGCTCTACAGCAAAGACCAAAAACACAACACCTATAAGCGCGTTTTTTCTTAGAAAATGCGGACGATGGTCGTTTGCTTGGTGTGGTATAAAATATTTTTTTATCATTTTTTTTTAGATTACTCCACATACATATATTATCATCTAAAATTTTTTACTGCTTGAAAAGTAGCATTTTCCCATAAAATAAACCCGCCTAAATTACGGCGGGTTTTTGCTGTCTGGGTGTGGGCTATTTCCGCATCATTGCTTTAAAAGCACACCACCCGACAAACACTGCGAAGCCGATAAAAAAGGTACCCAACATAAAATTGTCTTGTCGAATTTTCTGAATCCCATAAACTGTGAGTAACATGACCACAGTACTTCGAATCACAAAAGAAACAGTCATCGCGGTATCTCCTTTATAGCAAGTCAAGTAAAACCACAAGTCTTACTTAACTGACATATGCAATATAGAATATGTAAAATATTTGTCAATGGCTCCCCATTTTCTGTTCACTGTATGCTTCTTTAAAATGTGGGCGGTAGAGGACTCGAACCTCTGGCATCAACAACGTCAATGTTGCGCTCTACCAACTGAGCTAACCGCCCCTTTTTCTATATTTACAAACTCACGCGCATTTTACCAAAACAGCTAACCGCCCCTTTTTCTATATTTACAAACTCACGCGCATTTTACCAAAACAGCTAACCGCCCGACAAAAACATACTACCACAAAAAAGTCTTGTTGAACTATGTGTTGAACTCGGGCTTATATCTTTTGCTTTTTTCCCATAAAATGTTATATTTTCTTAGTTATTGGCCCTATCGTCTAACGGTTAGGACAGTGCCCTTTCAAGGCGCAAACCCGGGTTCGATTCCCGGTAGGGTCACAGATTTTATCTGAAACGTTGCAAATTATATAACAAATTGTCCTTTATTTATTAAAATGTTTTTTATAATGTCCTTTAGACTTCAAGTATGAAAATTCTCGGCATTGAAACAAGTTGTGATGAGACAGCACTTTGTCTTATAGAAGGCACTGGTGGTCTAGACTCTCCAAAATTTACCGTACTAAAGACGGCTCTGTTTTCGCAAGTAAAAATCCACGAACAATACGGCGGAGTGTTTCCAAACCTTGCGAAACGCGAACACTCGAAAAACCTTGTCCCACTTTTGAAAAACCTACTTTCGGATACAAAGTCGGACACAAATCTTGCGGACAAAACGACTTCCCTATCCACAGAAAAAATGGAGTACTTAAAAAATCTTTTAAATAAAGAGCCAGAACTTTTTGAAACTCTCATGCAATACCTGCCTACCGCAAACAAACCAGATATAGAAGCAATAGCAGTCACTTATGGTCCAGGTTTAGAGATGGCGCTTTGGGTTGGTATAAATTTTGCAAAAGCTCTAAATTATATCTGGGATATTCCTATCGTGGCTGTAAATCATATGGAAGGTCACATTGTTTCTGTGCTTACAACTGCAGACAAAGTTTCTTTTCCAGCGCTCGCACTACTCATTAGTGGTGGACATACAGAGCTTGTAGAAATAAAGGGTTGGACAGAATACAAAGTAATTGGAGAAACAAAAGATGATGCTGTCGGTGAAGCGTTTGACAAAGTTGCTAGAATGCTTGGTCTACCATACCCCGGAGGTCCGCAGATAAGTATGCTTGCAGAAAAAGATAGGAAAGAAAATGGAGATGCCCACACTTTTACATTTCCTAGACCAATGATTTATTCCGACGATCTAAACTTTTCATTTTCTGGTCTAAAAACCTCTGTTTTGTATACAATAAAAAAAATTCCAGAGATTACAGAAATAATAAAACAACAAATAGCGAGAGGGTTTGAAGATGCTGTCGTGGACGTGCTTGTTACAAAAACAAAAAAGGCGCTAGAAAAAACTGGCGCAAAAACACTCATCATTGGCGGTGGTGTGATAGCCAACAGTCGCATTAGAGAATCTTTTTTTAATCTAAAAAGCAACAACCTAGAAGTGCTTGTGCCTGAAATATCACTGACCACAGATAATGCGGTAATGATAGCGGTCGCTGGATATATTCAAATATCAAAAAATGGAGAAACTCTAAAAACAAATCCAAAAAACATTTCTGCACAGGGCAATCTGCGTTTGTAGCACTTTTGTAGCACTATAAATATGCTATTATTAAAAGAAAATAAATGTTGCTTTTAATAATATGCTAAGTATTCATACAATAACTCTTGCTGTACTAGGTGGTCTACTACCGGCACTTTTATGGCTTCTATTTTGGCTTCGAGAAGACAGTAAATATCCAGAGCCACGAAAACTTGTGGCGAGAGCGTTTCTTGCTGGTATTATTAGCGTAATAATTGTTTTACCTTTTCAAAAAATAGCCGCGGGTTTTTTTGATAGTGGGTCCGCATTACTACTTTTTGCGTGGGCTACGGTCGAAGAAAGTTTCAAACTTGGAGCTGTTTACTTTGCAGTCTTTCATAGAAAAGAGCTAGACGAACCGATAGATGCTGTTGTTTACCTCATCACTGCGGCTCTTGGTTTTGTTGCTCTTGAAAATACCCTTTTCTTGTTGTGGCCAATTCAAAATGGAGAGTTTATAGACACAATTGTCCTTGGAAATATGCGTTTTATCGGCCCGAGCCTTATTCACATCATTTCTTCAGCTACAATAGGTATATTTTTTGCTTTTGCTTTCTACAAAACAAAAAAGAGTCGCAATTTTTGGACATTCATTGGGTTGTTGTGTGCGATAGCATTGCATACTACGTTCAATTTCTTTATAATAAACAGTACCAGTGGAAATACGTTTGTTGTATTTGCTGTTTTATGGCTAATGGTTGCCGCACTGATGTTATTTTTTGAAAAGATAAAAAGTTTAGCACATTAATCAAAGCACGATGACACACAAAAGAACATTTTTTGAAAGATTGACGGGCGCTGTAAGAGTGGGTGATGATTTGGAAATGGAGTCTCCACAGATGAGTGGCCGAAAGGATTTTGCTCCAACAAACCACATCACTCCAAAGGACAGCGAACCGTGGGCAGAAGAAGAAGCTCAAGATGGAGAGCTTACAGTTGACGTATACCAAACTCCAAACGATATAATTATAAAAACAATGGTAGCGGGAGTGCGACCAGAAGATTTGGACATCAGTATCACCCGCGATATGGTGACTATAAAAGGAAAAAGAGAGTCTGAGAGACTTATTCGTGATGAAGACTATTTTCACCAAGAACTTTATTGGGGTACTTTTTCTAGAAACATAATGCTTCCACAAGAAATAGAAATAGACGAAGCAGAAGCTGTAGAAAAACACGGACTACTCATTATAAAACTCCCAAAGCTAGATCGTGCAAGACAAGCAAATCTCCGAGTAAAAAACAACGCGTAGTATTTAAATAAAAATCTTTCCTATTTATCTGTTTTTACAATTACCATATCTGAATAAATATCCAAAAGCGCTAGAAGTAGACTAATAGTAAGTGGTCCCAACAAAATTCCAATTGGTCCAAAAAATGCCATTCCGCCCAAAACGGCCAAAAGAATAAGTAGTGGATGAAGTTTCATTCCGCGTCCCATAAGATATGGACCTAAAAGGTTATCAACAAGACCCACCACTACTACTCCCCACATCAAAAGTCCAACCGCATAAAAAATACTGCTCGTAAAGAAAAGGAAGATAATCGCAGGAATAAGCACGAGTGCAGTACCGACACTAGGAATAATAGCCGCCATTGCCGCTACCGTTCCCCAAAGTAGTGCATTTGGAACACCAAAAATAGTAAATCCCAAAAAAGCAAGAAATCCTTGGATAACTGCAATAGCGAGATTTCCTCGCACCACCGAGTTTACAGCTAGCTCTAGTCTATTTAAAATTTTCTCGTCATCAGAGTCTGTCAGTGGGCTTAGTGTGACAAAAAACTTTTTAAGCTGGTGTCCGTCTTTTAATAGATAATAAAGGGAGATTAGAAAGATAAAAATACTTAATGCTATTTTTGCAAAACTACCAAAAATGGTGCCGAGGTGCTGGATCATAAAAATTAATCCCTGTTTTAAATATTGATCAATATTTAAAGAAAACTCTGACATCTGAGGAAAGTATTGTTGCAATCCACTCATTAAATTATTAAAAATACTCAGAACAGTGTTTTTTCCCGCACCACTCGCCAAAGAAGAGTAAAGCTGTTGGGCTTCTTGAAAAATCTGCATCCCCAGAAACGCAAAGGGAGTCAGAACAAAAACAGCAACAAAAATAATAGTAACAAGTGCCGCCAACCACTGTTGTCCATGCGTACCGAGGAGAATTTTTTGATAAATCGGCTGAAACACAAACGCAAAAACCATTGCCAACACAAGAGCATATAGAAAAGGACTAAAAATAAAAAAAGTGACAGCAAATGTACCTAAAAGAACAGCTAATAAAAAAAAGAGTTGTGGTCTTTGAATATCCATAAATTTATCTAAATAATAACAGAAATTTGGCTTTTTTTCAAGATTTTCGCCAACAAACCAGTGGAAACCATTCGCGAACATTCACGAAAAAATCCCTTTTCGGGGACTTTTTCTATGGTGCCGAGGGGCGGACTTGAACCGCCGACCCCATGCTCTTCAGGCACATGCTCTACCAACTGAGCTACCTCGGCA
>JBCLGW010000009.1:0-23209 GCA_039740835.1 Parcubacteria group bacterium
AAACGTCATTGCATCACCACCGCCTTTTTTCTCCCAGTTACTTGTGTCTAGTTTTATATCAATAATTTTTCCTCCCTCTTTAAACTTCAGCAGATTATTTTTTCGCGCATATTCGTAGACATCTTTTGTGATACGTACATCGTCCAGACAATATTTTTTCACTTTATCCTTTTCACCTTTACGCCACCAAGCGACAGCTTCTAGGCCGTGACCAGATTTTTTGGTGCCTAGAGTGCCTTCGGCGATTTGGTCGAGCTTCATTCGACGACCAAAAGTCTCACGAATTTCTTTTAAAATATCTAGGTGATGAATTCTTGAGAGATCGCCAGCATAATATTTATTGAGCAGTGGAAGGTCAAAATGTTCTGAATTGTATCCGATTATGATGTCGGCATTTTCAAATACAGGCCACATTTTCCCAAACTCGTGTTGCTCGTAGCAGGTATAAGACTCGTCTACAGAATTATAGACACCCACCACTGAAATATCCAAAAGCGTTGAATCATTTTTCCCAACGTCAGAAAAAATGTTACTTGTTTCAATATCAAATACAACTTTTTTCATAAAAAAGAATTTTAAGGAAAAAATTAGTGTTTCAAAAAGACAGCTATGCTACTTTCATCACCAAGACCAAACTCTCGCTCTTCTCTGGTTGCGAGGTTTTTTATTTTTATTTTTTTCTGAGTCATCTCTTGTGTACCTATTGCGGTGAAAAATGGAATATTGTCAGCGAGGGCTTTTTTAAGCTGATCCAGAGCGTTTTTTCCCGTATAATCAATTGCGACATTTATACCTTGTTTGCGGAGTTTTTCTGCAAAAATGTTTGCTGTATCATTTGAATTATCAATAATACCAACATAGAGATGTGTCGCTGATTTGAAACTTGGTAAAAGGTCGTGCGTTTCTAGAAAGTCATGAATAGTCACATCGCCAGCACCAAAACCAACAGCGGTTACTTTATCATTGCCAAAAAGAGAAATCAGGTCGTCGTACCGTCCACCACCAAAAAGAGCGCGACGATTGTCTGGATTCGTATCAAATATTTCAAATACGGTGCCAGTGTAATAGTCGAGTCCACGCATTAGTGTTGGGTCAAAAACAACATTTTTTATACCGATATTTGCAAGACCATCAATGAGCTCCGCTAGGTTTAAAATGAGAGGGTGGTCTTCGCCGAGATTTTTTGTAAGCGTTTGTCCAGATTCTATGGCTTTTATAAACTGTTCTACCCTTTCATCTTTTTTGAAAATATCAAACAGGCCTGATTTGAAAACCTCAAACGAAGTTTTCTCTTTCCTATCAATTGCTTTTGAAACTGTTTGTGCTTCTTCTAGAGAGAGAGAAAACTTTTCAAAAAGCGCCTGCATTATTCGTCGGTCATTTATTTTTATAACAAAGTCAGAATCTTTTGCTCCAAAGTTTATGAGTAGGCGATAGGCGACAGCGAGAATTTCTTTTTCCGCTTCGCTATTGTTTACGCCAAAAATGTCGGCGTTTAGTTGCCAATGTTCGCGTAGACGACCGCGCTGAGGTTGTTCGTAGCGAAAAAGATTTGGAATGGAATACCAACGCAAAGGGAATGAAAGTTCTCGACGCTTGGCGGCAACCATACGCGCGACAGTCGGTGTCATTTCTGGACGCAAAGTCACATCTCGGTCACCACGGTCTTTGAAAGAATACGTTTGTTCGTTGACGATTTCCTCGCCAGATTTTGCTTTATACAGCTCTGATGGTTCTAAAATAGAGGCGCTGTATTCGCTATAGCCAAAGCTTTCAACTGTGTTTTTCATAATGTCGAAAATGTAGTTCTGAACAAACATTTCCTGAGGATAAAAATCTCGGACGCCTTTGTATGATTCTGTTGAAAGCTTTTTTGTCATGGGTAAATTGTAGCTAAAATCTAGAGCTTACACAAGAGAAAGGAGAAAACAAAATTACAAAATGTGCTTTTAAAAACCGCGCATAAATCCCTGCTGGGATTTTGCTACGCTCGGCCCGACGGCCTGTGCAATGCTTTTTAAAAGCACATTTTGTAATTTTGTTTTCTCCTTTCTCTTGTGTAGTATGAAAGCATGTCCGTATTTTCGATAAATAAAAACCGAGGCGAAACACCACTAGAAGCGCTTAATCGCTTGCGAATAGAGCGACCAGAATACAAAGATAGCTCGCTCACATACGCTGGCCGACTAGACCCAATGGCAGAGGGTGTGCTTCTTGTGTTGACTGATGAAGACAATACTCGCCGTGCGGATTTTTTGGGCTTAGAAAAAGAGTATGAGTTTGATGTGTTGTGGGGTGTTGAGACGGACACATATGATGTGCTCGGCAAAATTGTGGCGCAAAAAGTGCCAGCAATTTTTGATAAAAAAGATTTTAAAAAAGTTATAGAAAAATATCAGGGAATATACGATCAGCCATATCCGCCATTTTCATCCCAGCCAGTGCAGGGCAAGCCACTTTTTGTGTGGGCGCGTGAAGGGCGACTTTCTGAAATTGAAATTCCGCGTAAAGAAATTGAAATAAAAAAACTTGAACATATCTGCGATAGGCGAATCATCACTGCAGATTTGAAAGAGCAGATACTTGAAAATATATCGCGTGTGAAAGGGGATTTTCGTCAGGAAGAAATAGCGTCGCTATGGCAGGAATGTTTTATAAAATATCCGAGCACTATTTTTACGTTTTCTACATTTCGCGCTACTGTTTCAAGCGGTGCATACATGCGTGGTTTGGCGCACAATTTCGGCAAAGATTTGGGTTGTGGCGCTATCGCTTTGCGAATCGTGCGGACGAGAGTAGGGAAATATACTTGACAGTAGATTGTTATATGTTATCCTGATATTGGAGATTGGAATAATATAGTCTAGGCATTGGTATCGTGTGGCTGATCCCCACCGAGCCAAATCCGAACATCGCGTGGCCATAGGAATATTTACGTTGCGACGGAAATAACTTCCCAACCCACAGAGTTGGCGTTAGTCATCACGCCTGGTAGAGCGTTGTAGAAATCGCTTACCTTATTTGGCTAAAAATGAGAATACGGATACAAATCTATTTCCTGTATAGTCGGAACGCCACCGATCCAGGAGCTGCTTTAGACAGATATGGCGCGTGTTCTTATTGCGTCTTTGTTTTTTGCGCAAGTGGATTTCTTAGCGACCTCGTTGGTCGCGGCCCCCACTCTCTCAATATTCCTGCACAGGATATGAGAAGTGGGGGCTTTTCTATTATAAAAAAATTAAAAGAAAAATCGCGCACAGTCCAAACAGACCTGTGCGCGATAGAAACCTAATTTTCCAAATATACACCGAATTGACAATGTCCGCATTCTGAACAAATCTCTTGGTTACTCAAAAGTTGGTGTCCACACTTTAGACATTCGCCTTTCGCCAACCTTCTCCTCTGTCGATGTCTCAGCCACTTTTTTCTTGCGAAGAAAAAAAGTGTGCAAAGTAACCAGAGTATGACGAAGGGGGTGAAGGGAAATGTGAAAGACCACCCGCTAGCCACATTTGGATTTGTTGGCTTCCATCTTGCGAATTGCAGACCGAGCTTCTCATGCGTCGATACTTTTTCCATTTCCAGTCGTCTCTTTGGTATCTCAAATGCAAACGGATAGTCTGGGCTCCCTCCTATCACAAAGTAAGCCCACCAGTTTTCTATCAAAACTGGTTCAACAGGATTCTCGGTCGCATTGACCCCATCTTCTGGTTCCCAGCTGATTTGTATGCCACCCTGTGCAAAGTACACATTAAATGATGATGTGATACTTGCCCACCCAAGCTCAGTCTTCCTCGCCACACGGTTTATATCCGTGACGATGCGAAAGGACCACTCTGTGTGGTTTAGTGCTGTAAACAGTACGACGACGAGCAGAGCAAGGGCATTGCTCCACCAAAACAGGTTTTTTATAACCTTTTTCATAGCGATAACCTCCTTTGGTTGTTGTTTTTGTTGCGAATTGTGAAAAGAACACTACCATATACTTATACACTAAAAGACATCTTTTGTCAAATAAAAAAAGTGGGGGAAATTGAAAGGGTGAGTTATTATTTCTTAAACTCTTTTTTTCGTAGTCGTACGCTTTCTGGAGTTATTTCAATAAAGTCGTCTTCGGCCATTATTTCCATCGCACGTTCTATCGTGAGTTTAAATGGTGGTATCAAAAATATTCCTTCGTCAGTTCCAGACGCACGCATGTTTGTAAGTTGTTTTCCTTTTGTTGGATTTACATACATTGTGTCGCCCTTTGTTACGTTGCCGATAATCATTCCTTCATACACTTCTGTGGTAGGAGCGATATAAAGCACACCGCGTTCTTGGAGATTTGCAAGTGAAAAGGCGAGTGCTTTTCCGGCAGTCATTGAAACCATAGATCCAAAAGTCTGTTTTTTTATTTCCCCAACGTACTCTTTAAATTCTGTAAATCGGCTTGAAATAATTCCTTCGCCTTTTGTATCAATGATAAATTGTCCACGATATCCGAGTAGTCCGCGAGTAGGGATTTCAAAGACAATGCGTTGTCGGCTTTGTTCTTGTTTCATATTTGTCATCACACCTTTTCTTTCGCCGATGCGCGCGATAACAGATCCAGCAGATTCGTCGGGCACATCTACAGTGAGCTCTTCAAACGGCTCGTACTTTACTCCGTCAATTTCTTTTGTGATTACGTGTGGCTGTGATACTTGAAGTTCAAAACCTTCGCGACGCATGTTTTCAAGCAAGATAGCAATGTGGAGTTCTCCACGGCCAAAAACTCTAAAATATTCGTTTTGATTGAAATCAACTTTTAGTCCGACGTTTATTTCAAGTTCTTTTTCTAGACGCTCACGGATTTGTCGACCAGTGACAAACTTTCCTTCACGGCCAGCAAACGGAGAATCATTTACAAGAAAGTTTAAGGAAATGGTTGGCTCGTCGATTTTTATTGCAGGCAATGTTTTTTGGTCTTCATTTTTACAAATTGTTTCTCCGATATATATATCTGGAAGACCAGCTATCATTACGATGTCGCCGGCAATCGCTTCAGTGAGCTCTTTTTTTGCCACACCCTCAAATGTAAACATTTTTGTAAGTTTACCTGTGTATGAAGTACCGTCGGGTTTTTTTACAATTATCGGTTCGCCAACTTTTACTTTTCCATCATAAACACGACAGACCGCTAGGCGACCGAGAAAATTGTCGTAGCCGAGGTTGAAAGTTTGCATCAAAAGAGGAGCGTCTGTGTCGCTTTTTGCTGGAGGCACTTTAGCGAGAATAGTATCTAAAAGAGGAGTGAGGTCTTTAAGCTCATCTTCCATTTTGATTTTTGCTGTGCCGTCGCGACCGATTGCAAATACAGTTGCAAAATTCATTTGCTCGTCGTTTGCACCTAGGTCAAAGAAAAGCTCGAGCACCTCGTCGATAACTTCTTTTGGACGCGCCGCTGGTTTGTCTATTTTATTTATTACAACTATTGGTTTGAGGCCGAGCTCTAGAGATTTGTTGAGCACAAAACGAGTTTGTGGCATTGGACCTTCTTGAGCATCTACCAGGAGAAGCACTGTATCTATAGAACAAAGCACGCGCTCCACTTCTGAACCGAAGTCGCTGTGGCCTGGCGTGTCCACGATATTGATTTTTGTGCCTTTATAAAAAATAGAGGTGTTTTTGGCATAAATAGTAATACCACGCTCTTGTTCAAGGGCATTTGAGTCCATAGTGGCACCTTCGGCAACGATACCCGTTTGCTTCATTAAAGCGTCGGTAAGGGTTGTTTTGCCGTGATCCACGTGGGCGATGATAGCGATATTGCGAATTTCCATAAATATTTTCTTTAATAAATTGAGTGTTAATTAAAGCAAAAAAATGATAAATCGTCAATGAGTGGGCACGGAAAGTACAAAATGCACAAAAAACAGTACGCATAAAACGCTGGTGCGTTTTTGCTCCGTCTCGGCTACCCGCCTGCGAAGCCTGTTTTTTGTGCATTTTGTACTTTCCGCGCCCAACTCACTTTATTTGTTCTATCATTTTGTTATACTAAATGTAATGAACTTCAATAACTTCAACCCAATTGATTTTTTGCAAAACTTTTCTTTGAGTCTTCCGATTGGTTTGCGGATTTTATTTCTCATCATTTGTGTTATTTACGTGATACTTACTGTGATACTGATGTTCCACTGGAAACGCTATGGAGCGGGGAATTTAAAAATAGTTTTTGCAGAGGTTGTGTATCTCGCGGGTTCGGCGATTATTTTTATGGTTATGTTTTCGTCTCTAATTTTAATTTAAAAAAATGCTTAATCTAGAAAAAGACGAGAAAATAATTTTAGAGGTTCGCAAACACTGGTTTATTTTTATTGGGAATATTTTAGGGTTGTTTTTTGGAGTCGCTCTGCCAATAATCGCATATTTTTTGGCACTCAATTTTGCACCAGATGAAGTTTTGAAAATTATTTTAAACTACAAAGCCATCAGTCTTTATGTTTATTCTGTTTGGGTACTTATTCTTTGGGTCTCCTTTTTTATCCAATGGACCAATTATTATTTAGATGTTTGGTTTGTGACAGAAAAAAGAATTATTGATATTGACCAGAAAGGTATTTTTCATCGAGATATTTCAAATTTGAGGTTTGATAAGATTCAAGATGTCACAGTAGAGGTGAACGGATTTATTGCGACACTTTTAAACTTTGGCGACATTCATGTTCAAACCGCCGCAGAAGACAGTAGCGAGTTTTCAATGAAAGGTGCCAAGAATCCAGAGCATGTAAAAAAAATAATTTTTGCTCAACACAATAAAGAAGCCGAGAATAAATAAAGACGCGCTTGCTTTCGCAAGCGCGCCCTTTATTTATCTGAAAAACTTTCTATCCCTTGTGACACTATCGCTAAGAAGTTTCTGTACTACTTCATAATGTGTTTTTAAAAAGAAAGTTTTTCATCACCGAGTCGACCCCTACGGCCCATTTATTTTTACAAATCAGACATCAAATTATTATAAAGTTTCCCTAAAGTTTTCACGCAATTATTTTATACCCTCGCCCTGGGATACTGACAATAAGTTTCTTTTTTATATCGCGTATTTTTTTTCGCAAGTTCATAATGTGTGTTTCTATCGTGTTTGAAAAAGGATTGGTCTCGGTATTCCAAACATGTTCAAGTATCATTCCGCGAGAAAGCACCATACCTTTGTTTTTCATCAAGTATTCCAAAAGCGCAAATTCTTTTTTTGTTAAATAAATTTCTTTTTCTCTGAAAAGTACACGCTGACTATGTACTTCTAGGCGAATGTTATCAATCTCAAAGGAAACCTCTTCTATTCTATGTGGTCTTCGCAACAAAACTTGCGTCCGTGCCAAAAGCTCGTCGAAAGAAAATGGTTTGAGTATATAGTCGTCGGCACCAGCGTTGAAGCAAGCTATTTTATCTTCAATTTTTTTACTTTCAGCAATTATTATTATCGGAGATTTTTTTCCAGCTTTTCTAATTTCCTTACAAACACCTACACAGTTTTGTTCGGAAAGTAGATGTTCCATTATTATGATATCGTAGTCATTTGTGCGTCCGAGAAAAGATCCGCTTCGCGCACTGACAGCAAGGTCAACAGCAAAACACACAGCATCAAAGCTTATATCTAAAAAATTACGAGTGTATTGGTCCTGTGAGATTACAAGTATCCGCATATTTAGTTTAGTCTTGCGTCAAAAAAATTGACTAAGATATTAAATATCAGCGTAACTTTTTTATTAAGCTTAGGCAACTCAAACTGTGCACAACGACTTTAACAAAACTTTATAATTTTTTTATTTCTTACACACCATGATAGTGGCCCGTATCAAAAATTTCGTACACAAATCTTGTATAATTACTCACACCAATCCCTTTAATTTCATTTAGCATAAATTAAACCTTAATGAAATTTCATGCTAAAATGACACTATGAATTGGTTTTTTATAGCATTAACTGCTCCGTTTCTTTGGGTATTGGTTAATATTACCGATCAATATTTAGTTAAAAAATATACCGACGGCAAACGCACATCAGGCGCCCTGGTGCTTTTTTCTAGCTTAATTGGCATATTCGGCGCGATTGTAATTGGACTTTTTGCGAACAATATTTTTGAAATTTCTTCCATTGATAAATTACTACTAATCATTACCGGCATTCTCTCGATTGTTTGGATTATTTTGTATTTATTTACCCTTGAAATTGAAAAAGTGTCTGGAGTAGTGCCGTGGTTTTTGACTATTCCCGTTTTTGGCTATATCCTCGGTTATTTATTTCTTGGAGAAACTCTCAATTTGTCGCAACAAATCGGGTCACTGATTATTTTATTTGGCGTCGCGATATTGTCTTTTGATTTTTCAAACGCAAAACAGCGTCGTTTTAAATGGCAAGTCGCATTATATATGATTCCTGCTTGTTTTATAATTGCCACCATAGGCGTTATCTTTAAATATGTCACCGTTGTTGATCAATTTTGGGTTTCATCTTTTTGGGTATATGTCGGACTTGGCGCGACTGGCGTTTTTATTTACATTTTCTCAGACAGTTATCGCTGTCAATTCCTGAAAATGATTAAAAAAGGCAAAACAAAAATCGTTGGGCTCAATGTGGGGAGCGAGATTGCGTCAAATGTCGGTAATCTTTTGACAAATTACGCCACCCTCCTCGCACCGGTCGCTTTAGTATATCTTGTTGGAAATTTTCAACCTGCTATTTTGTTGATATTCACTCTACTTTGCACTCGCTTTTTTCCGAATATCATTACTGAAGATATGTCAAAAAGAGTGTTATTTCCTAAAATTATGTCTATTGTAATTATAATTTTGGGTAGTGTGGTGCTGCTTAGATAACAAATAGTGTTTTTCAGCTATTTATGCGACAATAAAAAAACGTTTTATGCTTCCCAAATTTCCAAATTTTAAAAAATTAGAGTTGTCTGACAAAGAAGAGGTAGAGAAATTTACCTTCAAATTTCCGCCGTATTCGGATTTTAATTTTGTTTCCATGTGGTCTTGGAACATACATCAAAAAATGATGCTATCCCAATTGAATGAAAATTTAGTCGTGCTTTTTGATGATTATGTTTCGGGGAAACCATTCCTGTCATTTATCGGGAAAAATAAAATTCCTGAAACTGCTTTAGAATTGATTAAATTTTCTGAAAATAATTATAAAACCAACTCACTGGAACTGATTCCTGAAGAAATGGCAAATATATTAGTAGAAGCAGGATTTATGGTAGCGCCCGATATAGATTCTCACGACTATATTTATTCTGTCGCACATTTGGCAAATATGAATAATTGGCCTAAAAATAGTTCAGGTAAAAGAATTAGGCAATTCGTCAAATTATATCCTGACTATGTCGTTAAACAATCTTCTATCCAAGAAACGACAAAAGATGAACACCTAGAGATGTTTAAAAGGTGGGCGAATAATAAAAAAATAGACAATTATTTTGAATTGAATGAATATAGGGCATTTGAAAGGATATTTCAAATCAAAGATAAAAATATAAAAGTAGTATCATTGTATATAAAAAGTATTCTAGTTGGATTTACTGTATATGAAATTTTATCCAATGATTACGTTATTTCTCACTTTGCAAAAGCCGACATAAAACACCACTCATCAGTTTACGATATATTAAACTGGGAGGAAGCAAAGATATTAGACGCCCAAGGGGTTAAGTATTATAATTGGGAACAAGACTTGGGAATACAGGGATTACGACAGTCAAAAGAAAAATACAAACCCAGTTTTTTTCTGAAACAATTTATTGTAGGCCGTAAAGTGTAGTAAATAGCGTGTTTGAGGTATATTATAGAGTATAATATTATGGACAAAAAATCAAAAATACTTCTCATAATAATTATTTTTATGGTTGTTGTATCTTTGGGGTATACATTTTATAAAACCATTATTTTACAGGATTTTGAAATAATTAATACTGTCGAAGAAAAATAAATTATGAAAAATAAATTATTTAAAAAAGACAAAGATTTTTTAACCCAAATACCTGATTGGGAAAAAGGATATAAAAATTCTAACAAACTTATCATTGATTTTGAAAAGGAAAAATGGAAAACAGCAAAAGCAACTTTTTCAAAACACGACATAAAAATTTTCGGTTATGCAGTTATGGAAGACTGGGAAACCCCTTACATGAAAGAACTTGCTGACATTGCGACTTTAAAAGGTGGTGTTATTCTCGAGCTTGGTTATGGTATGGGAATTTCTGCTGGTTTTATCCAAGAGCATGATATTGAGAAACATATAATTATTGAAGTGAATGAAGATGTTGTAAAGAAGGCGAAAGTTTTTGCAAAAAATGCTCCACATAAAACAGAGATACTCTACGGTCTTTGGGAAGATGAAATTGAAAAAATTCCCGATAACTCCCTAAGCGGTATTCTTTTTGACACCTACCCTCTAACTGAAAAAGAATTATATCAAAATCATTTTAATTTTTTTCCGTTTGCATATCGTAAACTCAAAAAAGGGGGCATCTTTACATACTATTCAGATGAGATTAAAGAATTCAGTAAGATTCATATAAAAAAGCTTAAAGAAGCTGGTTTTGAGAGAAAAAATATTACGCGAAAAATTATTTCAATTAACCCGCCGAAAGATTGTGAGTATTGGAAAGCAGGCACAATTCTTGTACCGATAGTAATAAAATAATATGGATCCATTTTATTGTGCAACATCTCCCATAACACTGACTAATTTTTTTGATTTTAGTTTTGCCCCTGCTTTATTATTTTATTCTTACATTCCCGCTATCGTTTTATCATTATTTTTTGGCTTATTTGTTTTATTCAAAGATCATTTTTCTCTCCAAAGTAAATTACTAATTGGTATTGCAATATCCTTTTCTTTGTGGGTTTTGAATATTTTTTTTCAATGGGTTGCTGTGTATGCAAGTATAGTATATTTTTCTTCACAACTAACAGTTTTTTTTGAGATATTAATTTTTATTCTCTCTACTTATTTTGTTTATGTATTTTTAAATAAACACGATATTTCACTACAACTTAAAATATTTTTTACATCCACCATATTCATCATTCTTTTATTTTTGCCAACTGCAATTAATATGCGGGGATTTGATATTATTAATTGTGAAGGTATTATAGGCATCAAGTGGTATATAATTTATGGTTTAGAAATACTCTCAATTATTTGGATAGCTTTGTTTTGTGTCAAAAAATATTTCAATAGAAATACAGACACATTAATCAAAAAGCAAATATTATATTTTGCTCCCGCCGTGATACTTTTACTTAGCATATTTTTTGCTGGTAATATTTGGGGCGAGGTAACAGGGGTTTATGAAATAAACTTAATCGGGCCTATTGGATTAGTGTTGTTTATCGGAATCTTGGCTTTCATGATTGTTCGCTTTAAAACTTTCAACATCAAACTTATCGGAACTCAGGCTTTAGTTGTAGCTCTTTGGATTTTAATTCTTTCTATATTATTTATTGAAACCATAGAAAGTGTAAGGATTATTGTCGCGCTTACTTCTATATTCCTTCTTGTTTTGGGAATTTTACTTGTTCGCAACGTCAAAAAAGAAATCAAACAACGCGAGCAAATTGAAAAACTGGCGGGGGATTTGAAGAAGACAAATGACAACCTTGAACATGCAAACACTCGGCTCAAAGAGCTTGATGTGCAGAAAACGGAGTTCGTTTCTTTTGCGACACATCAGCTTCGCAGTCCTTTGACGGCAATGAGGGGCTATTCATCACTCATTCTTGAGGGCGACTACGGCGATATTTCTGCAGATTTGCGTATCGCGATAGAGAGAATTCATGTGTCCACAAACACACTTACAGTCGTGGTCAATGACTATCTAAACATTTCTCACATGGAGCTCGGCACAATGAAGTATTATCTCAAGCCGTACGATCTAAAAGATTTGGCGCAGTCTGTCATAGACGAACTTCAGCCAAACTTTGATAAAGCCGACGTCAAAATTTCTCTCGAAGTAGATATGCGTCAAAAATATATGGTAAATATTGACCTCGATAAATTTAAACAAGTCATTGGCAACCTCATCGACAATTCTGTAAAGTACACGCCAAAAGGATCTGTCACCATTTCGCTCGAAAAAGACGCAACAAAAAATACTGTTTTACTTGCGATAAAAGATACTGGTATTGGAATGAAAGAGGATGTGATTCCAAAACTCTTTGCAAAATTTAGTCGCTCAGAAAATGCTCGTGAGGTGAATATTCGTGGTACAGGTCTAGGGCTATATATCGCCCAACAGATTGTAAGGGCTCACAATGGCCGTGTCTGGGCAGAATCCGAGGGTGAAGGCAAGGGCTCACAGTTTTACGTGGAGTTGCCGGGTGTTGTATAATACTGAAATATTAATTTAATATAAAAAATATGAATACACAAAATAAGGTTGTTAGTTTGGCGGTAGTGGTGGGATTGGTAGTGGGATTTGGTTTTGGGTATTTGTTGTGGGGGATAAAGGGTGCAAAAAATGTCGTGAAAAAAGCGACAGAAAGCGCAGAGAAGGCAGATTTGGAAGCAAGCGCTATTGCAAGTACTGGTGTGTTTGCATCTTCAGATATAGCACAAGCAGAAAATCAGGTGGCTGGAAAATCTGTGATAGTTTCAAAAGTAAAACTCAGTGCTACGAGCTGGGTAGCTGTGCATGAAGACAGGGCAGGCGAGCTCGGTAATGTGCTCGGTGCGAGAAGATTTGCTCAGGGTGAATATCAAAACTCTCTAGTGCCACTTTTGCGCGGTACAACATCTGGACAAAAATATTATGTTGGTATTTACAAAGAAAACGGTGACGGAAAATTTGATAGAAAAACAGACACACTTTTGCACGGCGAAGATGGTGAAATGATTGGCTCTACGTTTGTAACAAACTAGTTTTTTGTTATAATATATTTACTTGTGACATTATCACTTGGGGTTTCTCTGTGATAATGAAAAAAAATAAATTGTGCGTTGTGCGAAGTAGGGGATTTACGCTTATTGAAATTTTACTTGTGCTTGGTATTATCGCTATTTTGGCGGGCATTGTGCTCGTGGCGATAAATCCAGCTAGGCAGTTTAAACAAGCGCGAGATTCACAACGCGTGAGTAATGTGAATGCAATACTCAATGCCATTGGGCAAAATATTGCCGAGCGTCGTGGAGTGTTTACATGCGTGGGAGTGAATACTGAAATTCCCGCAAGTCCGGGAGAAAAAATGGCGTCAAGTGGAGGGTTTGATATACGACCGTGTCTAGTGCCTGTGTATATTTCTGAAATTCCACGAGATCCGTCTGTGGTGCAACCGACGGGAGGGTATGACACCGGATATACCGTGTCACGCGATACGCTGACAGAAAGGATTACGATATCTGCAGAAAGTGAGATTGACCCATCTGTGCCGATATCTGTGACTAGATAGTGGTGCGAGGTGAGAATAGCAAAAATCCCCGATTCGGGGATTTTTGCTTAAGAACTCCGTCACTATTTTACGAAATTTTTAGAAGTTGCGCCAGTGCCGACAACAGAGTAAAATGATTTTCAATATGCAGATAAACAAAACACACGCTACAAATGCTTTTATTTGGGGAGGAATTGCCTTTATTTTCGGCCTTACTATTGCTTTTTTTGTTTGGAATATTTTTGTGTCAAAAGTCGTTTCTACTCCACGGGTTTATGAAAATACAAATTTTGGAATCAAGTTTAAATATCCAGATAGTTATGAAATTTCTGAAAAAGATAATGTTTTGTCAAAAAATAAATCAAAACACACAATTAGTTTGTTGAAAGATTCTGATAGTTTTATTACGATAGATATTATAGACAGGGACAATACTACAGATGTTGTTGATTGGGTAAAAGGAAATGCCGAGACTTCATATTTTGGTCTTTCAAACGGTTCTTTTGAAACAGCCAGTGCCGGTACAAAAAAAATAATTGCATATTTTTGGTTTGGGGATTGGAACGGCAATACTCTCGCACTCATTCACAACGGCAGAATATTTTTACTAACAGTTGCCGTAAAGCCAGAAACAAAAGATATTCAAGCGGACTTCGTGTCAATACTTTCCACGATGGAATTTATTTAAAGAATACAAAAGAAAACGCGCGCACTTTGCAGTGCGCGCGGTATCGAGTCGTGTGTACTCCTCAGAAAATCCCCCAGAAAATCAAAAAATGATTTCCTTCAAGAGCTCGTAGGTGGTCATGTTCTCCCAGACTTCTGGTCTGGCGAGAATTTTTTCCGCACGAGCTATGAGGATGTCGCGTCGTTCTGTCGACGCCTTGTCCTTGATGGCCGACATTATAGCGTCACTCAATACTTTACTTGATAAGGTTGGATGTAACCTTTTGATGACACTCAGCTTGATTCCAGAGATCGTGGTGTAGCCATGCTCACCAAGATTTAGAGCCCATGCGATTCTAATGGGGACGATGGAGCCGATGTCTTCTTCGAGACCGAGTTTGTTAGATGGCATACCTTACCTCCAAAAATTTTGACGAGAATGCCTGCACACAATGTACAAAGCTACTTGCATAGTACTGTTTATGACGCTCAATGTCAAACCGTTGCAATATCTCATTTATTTGGTATGATTTTCTTTATTCCGCGGTAGCTCAGCTGGTAGAGCAAGCGACTGTTAATCGCTAGGTCCTAGGTTCGAGCCCTAGCCGCGGAGCCAGCTAGAAAAAACAGGCGAAAACTCGCTTGTTTTTTCATTTAAGCCTTGTAGTACTTGATAGTTTTAAGTTACCACCTAGCACTTTGGAATAATTAGTATTTTATGCTATACTATTTATGTAGTTCTTTTAATTATAAACACTGTAGTTTATGTAGAAAATCATAGACCGTTTATATCTCCCTGTATTTAGTTAAGGTGGGGTAGGCAAGTTGGGAAATCTGCGATGAGCCAAATGATATGAATGACTGACCTAAAAGCGGTTGGGAGATTTCATTGAGCCAGTCGGGCTTGATTAAATCTCTTAGTCGCTTTTTTGTTTGCTTAGTCAGTAAACTAACCTCTAAGAGTATTATTAGAAAATTAAGTATAATATAAATATGTCAGATATATTTAAAAAACCAACTTACTTTGAATTGAATGGGGAAACTGCATCCGCAATACCCAACTCAAGTGGGGGAGTTACAATAACAAAACCTTCACATCTATACTTCGCAGACTTCTTACAAGACGGTTCTGAAATCACTAAAGAGGCTTACGAGAAACTTAACAAAAAGGCTCTAACAACTACGAACAAAAACAAGAAAAAAGTGAAGACAAAGGGAAAAACAAAAGTAAATAAAAAAGAACAGGATTCTGAGATAGTATTCATCCCTAATTTAGTTTAGTGCAGAACAATGGAGAGCATACAACGGTAGATAAAAAACTAAGTGAAGCAATATTAAAGTAACTTAACTCACGTTTTATTCTTACCCAATTCAGAGTTCTGAACTTGTCCACGAGAGGGAGCCAATATGGTACAATGCAACTGAAAGGAGTTCTTTTATGACCGCAAAATCGAGTTGTGAAAACTGTGGTTCAGACATCACTATGTCTGGATCAGAAATGTGTCCAATATGTGATCCAGATGTGGATGTCATTATTGAGGGAGGGGTTAAGCAAAAAAGCCCTTATCTTTGTCACAAGTGTTTTAAAAAACACATGGAAGAGCATCGTGCTCGGAGAGAAACCTCTTAACCCCTCAGTGAATCTGGAGGGGTTCACTGTTTTATATATAATGTTCTAACACCCTCAACCATGCGGAGCAGTTGAACAAGAATTAGCTGGACTTTATACGATTTATGTTGATAATTACAATGCTCTTATGGCGCAGTGGCAAATTATTAAGTATGGCAATTAATAAACTCTTTGATGTTATATCATCAAGTGTTTCCAAGCTATTGAACCATTACGAATAAATTGACTATTTTGATTGGGGGTGATAGCATCAATTTAGTTATAAGATAAACTAAATTAACCATGAAGAAGGTACTATTCTTTTTTCTGTTAACAATTCTATTAATATCCCCCATTCAATCAGTTTTTGCTGATGTTTGGGTTAACGGATACACAAGAAGTAATGGCACGTATGTTAATGGATATTACAGATCCAGTCCTGATAGTAGTCCATACAATAATTTTAGCTATCCAGGAAATACAAATCCTTACACAGGCGTAACTGCTGGGGGTAGCGCAAGTTCTTATTTAAATAATTATTATAACTCTTCTGGTAACAGTTACTCACCTCCGTATACCAGTAGTTATAGTTACTCACCTCCGTATACCAGTAGTTACTCATCATTTTCAACGCCGTCTTGTCCTGTAAATTCCTATAGCAGTGGCTCATCCTGTAAATGTAATTATGGCTATGTTGTTGATGGCGGGAAGTGTGTATATGCGGATACTTTGTGCCGTGCACAAATTGGCACCATGTCTAGCTATGACTCATTAAATAATTCTTGCAAATGTAGCTATGGCTATGTTATTGGTAGCTCTGGTATTTGTACTTATAAATCCTCGACGGCAACCTATGGTTCGTACTCACCTTCTGATTACTCAAGTTATTCAGCTTACTCAAATGAATCTCTGACTGATCCTGACATGTATACGTGGTGTGATACTGGTTATCAATTAGACAAGGAAGAACACTTCTGCGTCAAAATTCCAGCAAAAACAAACAACAAAATTTGCCGAACTGAATTTGGTAACAAAAGTAAGTGGGATGGTACTTATGCTGACGATAATGAACCATACTGCGAATGTAAGAATAATTACGAATGGAATGAAGACGGAACAAGTTGTGTAAAATTCTAGTTTTTCAACTCGACCCATGCTGTCCAATAAATATCGACAAAGCTTAAATCAAATAGTATGCTTTGTCGATGATCATTTGAGATACAATACGTTCTAACACCCTCAATGAGGCGGCGAAAGATTGAAGCGATTGAACTTGCAGATTTCGCGAAGATTTATGGAAAAAATTAAAGAATATAAAGTAATAATTATCTTAGTTTCAGTCCTTATTTTAATTTTAGGAACTTTTTACTGGTTTCAACTAAGGCCGACTTTAATTAAGAAAAATTGTTCTTGGTTTACAAAAACAATTAAAGTTGACGCTGGTGTTACAAAGGAACAGGCTTTTGAAAACAAAAAAGGTTACGAGCAATGCAGTGCGAAGGGAGGATCTTCTGTTGATTGTTTTGTGTTAAAACTAAATAGTATAGAAAGACCTTTTCGGCCAGAAAAAGAAATTACTATAGAGGCTACAAACATTCAATATGATATGTGCTTGAGACTTAATGGTTTGTAAGTTTTTCTATTGCTGATAAATATGGGAACCCATTTTCCTCGGATACCCCCCCCTACGGCATTTTTAGAATATATGTTCTAACACCCTCAACCATGCGGAGCCAGATTGTATGAAGCCCCAAAAGACATCGCTGTAAAAATGGTAGGCGTTTTAATCGCAATGTTTTATTTTTGGCGCTCGTCGCTTAAAAATTAAAATTGTTATTGGTTTTAATATTTAACGATCTCCTAAAAAACAACAAACCCAATCCTAGTATTCCTAGTCGAACCCTCAATTTGTGCTAAAATAATTCTCATGAATACAAACAACCGCGTAACGGCAATCGTTCCTGCATACAACGAAAGACCTCGCATAGAAGTGGTTCTTTCAGCTCTTCTGCGCGCTCAGTATATTTCAGAAATTATTGTTGTTGACGATGGTTCATCAGACGGAACCGCTGATTTTGTTAAAAAAATGTTTCCATCTGTGCGCTTTCTGGCGAATGAAACAAACCGAGGCAAGGCGTTTAGTATGAATCGTGGTGTAGAAGAATCATCCGGCGGTATAATTTTTTTCTGCGATGCGGATTTGACCGGTCTTACTCCTGAAACAGTTGATGCTCTAGTTCTGCCTATTATTGAAAATACATACGATATGTACATTGGTATTCGGAATAACAAGATGCAGAAATCATTCCTTCCTTTCGCTCTTAATTCAGGTGAGCGCGCCATTCGAAAAGAACTTTGGGAAAAACTTCCCGATTTCTATAAACACCGATTTCGCATTGAGGTAGGGTTGAATTATATGGTGCGTTACTCTACAAAAAAAGGAATAGGTTATGCAGTCATGCCGTATTACCAGACATTGAAAGAAAAAAAATATGGGTTTTTTAAGGGTCAACGACAGCGTTTTGGCATGAATATTGATGTCTCAGTAGCGTGGTTCTGCGCAGTCTATGATTTTTGGTTTTTGGGACACATTATTCGCAAAAAATGATAAAATATATTCATGATTGAACTTGAATCTATTGAATGGTTGCGTGTGTTCATTCTTGATTACCCATTACTTCATTACTTAGTGCTCTTTTTTGGACCTCTGATTGGTGGGGAGGTTTCCATCATTGTGCTTGCGTTTCTTTCCGCTCAAGGTGTCATATCTTTGCTTTTTCTTGTAATACTTAGCTTTCTGGCGATATTTTTAGCTGATGCCATATGGTTTTTCCTTGGTAGGACTGCTGTCGCCCAGAGGATAATTTCACACCGCCATATTAGTCCGACATCAACGATTATCTTTGAAGCGGTGCGTCGCGTAAGTAAAGGAAACCATTTGGTAGCGCTTGTCCTCGCCAAGCTTATGCCCGGTACGCGAATTTTGATGATTATGTATATGAGCAAGTCGGACCTTGTATTTAGAAAGTTTGTTCTCTATAATGCAGTCGCAACTCTCTTTTGGCTGTTTATTGTTATTTCAATCGGCTTTATTTCAGGGGCAGGGTACACTTATCTTGCAGAGATATTTAAGAATTTATATTTATCGGTGGGATTTGTGTTTTTGGTCGCAATTATTATAATAACCATTCACTTATGGATAAAAAAACAATTCATCCACTAGCGGAACCAATAATACTTAAAGGGACAAAAGAAGAAGTATTTCTCCTTATACACGGGTATACAGGAAGCCCGACTGATTTTAACAGACTTCCGGAATTTCTTCACAGAGATCACGGCGCATCCGTGTTTATTCCCCTGCTTCCTGGACACGGAACGAGAGTTGAAGATTTGCGAGGGATTACAAAGGATGATTTTATCCAAGTAGCCGAAGCGACGCTTGAAGATTTACTCGCAAAGCATAGCAAGGTTATAGTTGGAGGGCATAGTTTTGGGGGACAGGTAGCACTTTATCTTGCGGCGCGTTATCCAGTGTCAGGTGTCTTTGTGAGCGCTATGCCGTACAAGCTCCATTTTCCATTTTCCGTTCACTGGCTGTATTATATATTGGTTGTAAAAGAATTTTGGACAAAGAAACTCCATGACAAAATACGGCGTGAAAGAGCCAATGCATTTTTTTATTATGACATGCCTATTTATGGTCTTAAGCTCCTGCATGATATGAACAAAGAATTACAAAAATCTCTTTCTGAGATAAAAAGCCCACTTTTGTCCATTTACCTTTCAGGAGACAAAATCGCTCATCCAGATAGCGGAAAGATTGTCTCGTCGCTCGTTAATTCTCACACAAAAAAAACACTCACATTGAATCATTTTGGACACAGTGTATTTCATATAGAGGATGACTCTCAAATTTATCGTGAGATTGTAGATTTTTTTAAAATAGGAGACAAGAAGAAATAGCAATACTGCATACGCAGACACATCCGGCGTGCTTCAATAATTTCAACTTCCAATCTGCATCTCCCCACCCACACACAACTTTAAATACAAGCTTTGCATATAAGTTTTGTCGGATAAAAATATGCTATAATAACACTATTACAATAAAAATTATGATCGTGAAAAAAGACAATCTATACCCACTCATCTGCCTCTTTATTTTTATTATTGCCTTTATTGTGGGGGCGTATAAACCTCTCTATCCGCATGATTGGTTGCTTGAGAGCATACTGGGCGTCATCGCCGTCATCCTGCTCATAGGCACATATAAAAAATTCAGATTTTCCAATACCTCCTACACCTTAATTTTAATTTTCCTTCTTTTTCAAACAATCGGTTCGCATTACACGTATTCTGAAACACCCATCGGTTTTTGGATAAAGGATTTATTTGATTTATCCAGAAACCACTATGACCGATTAGTTCACTTTTTATTCGGCTTGCTTTGGTATCTTCCAATGCTGGAAATTTGGCAGGGACTTTCTCATAATAAATCCAGAAACTGGCCTAGTTATGCCGTCCCTATTTTTGTCATCATAGCATTGGGTGGCATCTTTGAAATTGTAGAATGGATTGTGGCCGTAATTGTTTCTCCAGAGTTGGGAACTGCTTATTTAGGAACACAAGGCGATGTCTGGGATGCCCAAAAAGACATCGCTGTAAAAATGGTAGGCGTTTTAATCGCAATGTTTTATTTTTGGCGGTCGTCTCTTAAAAATTAAAATTATTAACCGATTTGCCGGTCATTGGTCGTCGCTATTGGTTTTAATCGACGCCAACCATTCTTATTCATGATACTCACATCTTAATATAAGTGTTGCAATTGATTGTTGAACTCGGGCATTGCCAATTTAACAGGGTGGGGTATTATTAGATGATAATATAATTATTTAAAAAATATGGAATTTGAAAAAGAACCACAACCAAAATCAGGTAGCCCAAAAATTGAATTACCTACCGACCCAGAACTTATTCTAAAGTTAAGAAACAAACTTGAGGAATATAAAAGTAGACTGGCGAAGCATAAAGAAAGAAGGAAAGAATTCAGTGAAAACGACCCATATAAATCCCCAGATCAAACTTTTTCTATAATTGCCGACGCACACTATAAGATTGCTGTTCTTGAGGCAGTTCTTCAGGGGGGTAGTGTTGATACGCAAAAATTATCTGATGAATTAGCAAAAAAAGATGAGACTTTTAGCCCGTCTCACTTTGAAAATGCTTGTGCTGTAATAGATGGTTACTGCAAGGGAGAGACGAATCAATTTAGGGGTGGTACAGGATTGAAAGCTGAAACTGAAATACCTTTGTCAGAAAACTAAAAATAAGGACGGGAAGAACGAATAGAGCAACTCCCATTTAACGAAACGGTAGGATGACTCATCTAGGGGATTGATAACCACCCAGAACGCCTTTTTTTGATAATACAATTTGCCAAAGATTAACTTCTCGAGCTCGAAACGCCCCAGCGCAAGAAAGAAGATAATACTTCCACATGCGATAAAAACGCTCATCATATATTTTGCCATTTTTATTTTTTAGCTCGGGCCAAGCTCGGTCAAAGTTTTGAAACCATGCCATAAGTGTTTTGTCGTAATCAGCACCGAAATTGTGCCAGTCTTCCATTACGAATAAATGCTCAATTGATTTGCCGATTTGTTCAATTGAAGGCAGCATACTGTTTGGAAAAATGTATTTGTTGATCCACGGCACGATGTTTTTATCAGTGTAATTACTTCCAATAGTATGGAGTAAAAAGAGTCCATTCTCTTTAAGGCAACGATGCGCAACCTCCATATAAACTCGGTAATTTGGCGAGCATACATGCTCAAACATGCCAAGCGAAACAATATGGTCAAATTGCCCAGTAACGTCTCGGTAATCCTGAAGTCGGATTTCTACTGGCAAACCCTCACACATTTTTTTACCAAGTTCAACCTGTTCCTTTGAAACCGTAATACCAAGAACTTTTGCGCCATATTTCTCAGCAGCAAATTTGGCAAAACTACCCCAGCCACAGCCAATATCCAGTACATATTGTCCGGCTTTTAGACCCAGTTTCTGGCACACTAAATCAAGTTTGTTTTCCTGTGCCTGATCTAAATTTTGAGCATTTTTCCAGTAGCCACAAGTATAGACCAATCTTTTATCAAGCATAGCGCTAAAAAGATCATTGCCAATGTTGTAGTGATGTTCGCCGATTTTAAAGGCTCGACTTCGGGACCCGCGGTTGCTAACGACTGCACCCAAATAACTGAGCAGTGTGTTGAAATTGAGAGAAATTTTTTCTTTCAAGCTGGCGCGGAAAATGTGGGCGATGAATTCATCGATGCTTTCGCTGTCCCACCAGCCGTCCACGTATGACTCGCCCAACCCCAAATTCCATTTCCGCACGACCCGAGCATAGAAACGCTCATCGTGTACGGTGAGATCCCAAGATCGATTGCCGTTAATTTTTACATCAGCCACGGACAATAGACTTTCAACAAAATTCTTTGAACGATTTTTTTGGTTCATAGATGTATACATACTAGTTTATCACCAATTATACATTCTCCAATTCTCTTTCAATAACATTCCAATTCAAGGTTTTAAATGTATCCAGCACTCGGAGCCCATTTTAAGTAAAAACATAATGTTTTAAGTTTGTGTTTTTGCTATAATTAAGAAATGTTGGAGAATCTCGACCCAAAATTAGTACTAGCTGTTTTTACAACAGTGCTTTTATTGGCTGGGTTTTATCGTTATTTTATAGATATATTCAAGAAAAAAACAAAACCCCATTTATATACTTGGCTCATTTGGGCCATCACCCAAGGCACAGCAACCATAGCTTTGATACACGGTGGCGGTAATTGGGGAGCGATAAGTTTGATTGTCAGCACTGTGTTGGTTGTTATTATATTTTTTCTTTCTTTTAAATATGGTACGACAAATATTACAAAAAACGACACTTTTGTTTTAATAATTGCCCTGCTTGCAATATTTATTTGGTGGCGACTGAACAATCCGTTGATTGCTGTATTGATGGTTAGTGCGATTGATGGTTTGGGATATTTTCCAACTTTCAGAAAATCTTTTCAAGAGCCATACAGCGAGACTCTTACTTATTGGGCGATTATGGCAATCAGCAGTGTTTTGGCCATAATTTCAAATGCAGAATACAACTTATTGACGGTAACCTATCTTGCGGTACTCGCTTTAGCAAACACGACAGTTTGGACTATTTGTTTTGTGAGAAGACGGGTGATAAAAAAAGATTTTATTAACAAACAAAAGGCGATAAATATTGTATGATTAGAACATTATTGGTTTCTAAATTGACCTACTATATACTATGCCAATGAAGCATTTTAAAAACCCAAGCCAACAACAGCTTTTTTGGATACTTATAGTCATACTTTTCGGCACACTCAGTTTTGGTGGCTATAAATATTACAAAACAGACCAGCAATTAAAAAGCACAGAATTAGATTTTTTAAAAACACAGCAAGAGCTTTTAAAGACGCAACAAGAAAAAGCCGATTTCTG
>JBCLGW010000010.1:0-23166 GCA_039740835.1 Parcubacteria group bacterium
GCCGTCGCCATTACCTAAAAGAATAGAGACATTATTACTCCAAGGATTTGCTACGGCTAAATCTAAATTATTGTCATTATTAAAATCTCCAGCAGTGACTGATTCTGGATTATCGCCAACTCTGTAATCAACTGCCGCCCTAAAAGTGCCGTCGCCATTACCTAAAAGAATAGAGACATTATCACTCCAAGGATTTGCTGTGGCTAAATCTAAATTATTGTCATTATTAAAATCTCCGGTAGTAACTGAATGTGGATTAGGTCCAACTCTGTAATCAACTGCCGCCCTAAAAGTGCCGTCGCCATTGCCTAAAAGAATAGAGACATTATTACTACCAATATTTGCTACGGCTAAATCTAAGTCGTTATCATTATCAAAATCTCCGGCAGTAACTGAAAATGGATTAGGACCAGCTCCATAATTAACTGCCGGCTCAAAAGTGCCGTCGCCATTGCCTAAAAGAATAGAGACATTATTACTACTTTTATTTGCTACGGCTAAATCTAAGTCATCATCATTATCAAAATCTCCGGCAGTAACTGATCGTGGATTATCGCCAACTTTGTAATCAACTGCCGCCCTAAAAGTGCCATTGCCATTACCTAAAAGAATAGAGACATTATTACTATCATGATTTGCTGTGGCTAAATCTAATTTATTATCATTATTAAAATCTCCGGCGGTAACTGAAAATGGATCAGTGCCAACATTAAAATCAAGACGCGTTTGAAAAAGCACAGAGGCAAAAGCAGTGTTAAAAGTAAAGACAAAGATTAACAACGAAGTTCCAATAGATAAGCCTACTTTTTTGAAATTTGAAATTCTCTGCTTCATACTTTGTTCTCAATAATTGTGTATCCGTCTATCATGTTTGGCATTCCATGACTAGTAATGACAACATTATACACCGAAAAGGCGAGACTTATCAAGAGTATAATGTGGACTCTCGAAGTTGTACCATAAAAACCAATCAATAAAAGTAAAGACTCTAAAAAAATTAGATAAAGTGGGGGGGGTACCGGTCAATCTGACCTTGGTCACAGTAGCCAGCGATGATACAATCCAAGTATGATTCTTTCGCGAAAAACAGTATTGATCTTTTTAGTTATTATTCTAGGCCTCATACTATTTTGGGTCAGCTTATCCATATTCCAAAAGCCCACTATCCGCAATCTTGATTCAAATGGCACAACCATTGTTGCGTTTGGTGATAGTTTGGTTTACGGGGTAGGCGCCACTCATGGAAATGACTTTGTATCTATTCTTTCAAAAAGAATTGGCCAATCAATTATCAATCTGGGTATAAATGGTGATACAACTGCTAGTGGCCTGGCTCGGATAGATATAGCGCTAGAAAAATATCCACGATTGGTCATAATCCTTTTGGGTGGAAATGATTATTTGCAAAAAATACCGCCCGAACAAACCTTTTCTAATCTAGAACTTATCATAGACAAAATACACCAGAGTGGATCAGCTGTCCTACTTTTGGGCGTGCGGGGTGGATTATTGCGTGATCGGTATGATGCTAGGTTTAGGGATATAGCTAAAAAACACCAAACTGGTTTTGTCTCCAGTGTGCTCGATAACCTTATCGGCAATGACAAGTTCATGTCTGATACGATCCATCCCAACGATGCGGGGTATATAAAAATTGCTGATAAAGTTGAGCCAGTTTTAAAGAAAATACTAGATTAAAGATGTCAGGGACGTGTTATTATTGTTAATAATGAAAGAAATTATTGCTACTGTCGCAGTCATTCTGACTTTTGTAGCTTACATTCCATACTATCGCGATATTCTGAAGGGTAAAACACGCCCGCATATTTATACTTGGTCATTGTGGGGAATACTAACAATCTTGCTCGTTGCTTTGCAAATCAAAGGTGGTGCAGGAGCAGCTACATGGGTGACTGCCGCCGCAGGGCTTTTGTGTATCGGGGTAGTGTTGTTGAGTCTCAAAAATGGCAAAAAAGATATAACTACATCTGATACCGTTGTTGCCATTCTAGCTCTTCTAGCAATCGGTTTTTGGCTTATCGCTGATCAACCGGTAATATCTATCAGCTTGGTTATTATTGCGGATATATTGGCATTTATTCCAACCGTTCGGAAGTCGTACCATGATCCATACTCTGAGACATTATCACTTTATGTTACAAACGCCATAAGATTTACTTTAGCGTTTTTTGCAGTGGAACACTATACATATCTTTCAACATCTTGGATTGTGGCTTGGGTAATTGGAAATGCCCTGCTCTCAATAATGATTGCCGTGCGACGCAAGCAAGTACGAGAATAGATTGTGCTTGCCCCGCCCGCCATGTGCACGCACAAATCCTCGCTGTTTTGAAGAAATATTATAAAACAGCGAGGATTACTCCCTTACTCATAAATGTGTGCCTTAATCGACTAGTTGCAATTGAAAGGTATAGCGTCTCCACCTCCCCTAGCTTCCTCTTCGGCACCAGAGCATATGTTTCCTCCACCATCCGTGACTATATTTGCTGGAGCAAGACGAAGTGATCCAACAATTTTGGTAAAATCATTATTTTTTAGGATATTGTTTCCAAATATATGATTTTGCAACGAAACAGCCGATCCATCAAAAACAAATCGAGATGCCATCGAAAATCCTGTATCAGTTTTTGGATTACTTAGTTTGTTATTTTCAAAAAGATTGTTTTGAAAATAAACTTGTTGCTCTGTTGATTTTAGAGAATACAGACGGGAAAAGAAAAACAGATTTGGCATATTGTTAACCACATTATCTTTAACAACAATTCCCTTCACACTACTCCAATACCAACCGCCCAAGAAGCATACTCCGGCGTTACTTGCTTTGTTTCCTATAATTTTCGTGTCAAACATATAACCAGCGTTTTCAATTGCACAATCGAAGAAATTTTGCATAATATTTCCCTGGATGAGATCACCACTCTCATCTTTTATTACTATGCCATCATCAGCACCAATAGTACTGCCCATTTCTCTGTAAACGCCGTCTGATTTTCCGTCAATAAAATTATTAATAATAGAGTTATTATTACCTTCTTGGAGTGTGATGTTATCAGATCCGTTAGAAAAAGTATTATCTCTTATGGTTACATTATTCGATTTGTATACATTTAGCTGGTTATTAAAAGTACTGTTTTGAATAGTTATGAAAGAAGAGCCACTGATAGTTGCGACATTTCCGCCGACAGTACTGTTTTGAATTTCGCCTTGTTTAGAGCTTTCAACTCTTAACATGTGCTGGGCAGATGTCTCTACGGGCACATTTATGCTTGATGTTAGTTTACAATTGTTAAGCTTGAAATTTGAACTCCCTTTAACATAAATGCCATAGTTTTCGTTTTTGCTCGTAATTGTATGATTTTGACAATCAAGAGTCACGTTACTCACGTTTTGAATTTTGATACAAGGTTCAGATTTTGTATTTGTTAAATCTCCTGAAAGTGAATATTCTCCTGCCGTGCTTATTGTTCTACAAGAATCGATTTTTGATGATACTGAAACAGGAGTTGGAGAAGGTGTTGGGTTGGTCGGCGTAGGTGTCGGTTTAGGAGTTACCGTTTGAGTCGGCTTTGGTTGATTGCTTGATGTTGGATTTTCCTGTTGCTTCGGAGAAGTTACCGGAGGTTGAATGACTTCATTTTGTAGCTTGCTTGGTGATGTATCCTTTTGACCAAAATTATCATTGACCAGTGTCGTCGGAGTAAAAGTTCGATTTGCATTTTGAGAAACAAAATAATACCCAGCAATACCAGAGACGGCCAGTACCACAAAAAGAACGGCTACACCAATGAACCCTTTTTGATTATTTTTCATATGTTGAAATTTTAGCAATTTGTCAGCAGAAACGCAAAGAGCTTGAGCTAATCGTTCCAATCGCTGAATAGTAATATTTTTCTTTCCATTTTTTGTCGTTTTCTTACAGGAGCGGACGAGGTGCGCAGATTAGTCCACATCAGGATTTTGTTGAAAAAAGGTTCGGATTTTGTTCAGGAGACACAGCCAAGTTTGATAAACCTTCTTTATTAAATTATAATTAGGAATATGGAAAATCAGCAGCCAAAATTTGAATTAAAAGAAATTCAAATAGAAGAAAAGAGAGAAAAGTGGGATGAGAAAATGGCTCAAATGCTAAAGCCAGATGTGTACGGGTATGTGCTCGACGAAAAGATTAGAGAAACAATCGTTGCTTTAAATTTGTTGGAGATTAATACCACACAATCAGATCAAGGAAATTATTCGGACTCTCCGTGGATACAGTTTGAAGCGACAGCACCGGAGAACTATTATGTGGGAGAGAGTGAGCTTAGAGCTAAAGTTTTAGAGCAAAAAAAATTGCAACCTGAAGTTATGGATGAAAGTTCATCGTTTTTTGACAGAAGTACTCAGGTAGATGTATGGGCAGATTCGCGTGATGAACTTATGAAGAATCAGGCGAAATATACCCCAGAATTTTTGAAGTATCTCGAAGATACTCAAAAGATGGTTGAAAAGATGCAGTCCCTTATTGATGAGTATTATTCCTACAAAACAAACTTAGAAAATGAAAAAATGAAAATTAAAATCACCTATCCATATGCAGATCCTCATTATGCCTCATATCTTAAACAACTACCTCTTTTAACAATTTCAGTTTCAGAAGATAGTAAATCTGAAGACGAAAGAAAACTTATTGTTCTTCAAACTCAAGCAGAATTTTTGAAGTTCACAGAATATCTTAAAAGTAAGTATTTTCAAAAAGAGTAATGCGGAAAATTTAACAGAGAACTTTACCAAGGAAAGCACGAGTCAGCGATTTCAAAAACCCTTGGCGAATTCTCTCGGAAACCCCTGTCGCGTCGCTTTGTGACGCTCCGAATTTTGGCGAAAAAACGAATTCCGAAACTTGGCTGGGGGACTTGGATTCGAACCAAAATAAATAGCTCCAAAGGCTATTGTCCTACCATTAGACGATCCCCCAATATATACAAAAACTCTTTACTGTTCTATAGTATCTTGCCCGATTATTGCAATAATCGCAAGCTCCAAGGGAAGGTGGGAAATGTATGCTCTGCCTGTCTGTTCAAAAGCGTTTAACATTTCCAAAAGCACGCTGGCAGAAATGTTTATATTTTTCTCGGCAGAAAGTGTTTTCAAAAAAGTAAAATCTTCATCAGACACTTGTGTATTGATATCTTTTTCCATCACTGGCGCAAAACGAAGCAAAAGCACAAAACGGAGCTTTTCGAGCAAGAGTTTCATAAAAACAGACATATCTACATTGCTTGCGACTGCTTGCGATACAGCTTGTAATGCCTTTTCTCGCTCCCTATGCGCAATAGCAGAAACAATATCGTTTATCAAAGTACCTCGCGGAGCACCGGTAATCATTTCAACATTTTTGAGCTCAATATTTTTCTCATTTGCCGAACTTAAAACTTTTTGCAAAATACCCAAAGAGTCGCGAAACGACCCGTCACCAAGTAACGCAATAAGGTCTGCAGATGAAGCGTCTAGCGTAAAGCCCTCTTTTTTTGCCACATCCATCACGATTTTTTTGAGCACCGGCTGATTTGGTTTTTTGAAAGTAAAAGTCTGACAGCGGGACACTACAGTCTCTGGTAGTTTTTCTATTTCAGTGGTTGCGAGAATAAATACAACATATGACGGTGGCTCTTCTAGAGTTTTGAGCAAAGCGTTGAACGCTTCTTTGGTGAGCATGTGCACCTCGTCAACAATATAAACTTTATACTTTGACTCAAAAGGAAGTGTGTTTACAGACTCGCGAATCTCTCGCACATCATCAATACCACGATTTGAAGCGGCGTCTATTTCATACAAATCATTTATACTCGTGCCGATTTCTTGTGCAAAAATACGAGCAATACTGGTCTTGCCTGTACCGCGAGAACCAGAAAAAAGATATGCGTGAGAAATATTTCCGTTTTCAATAGAACCTTTCAAAACATCTACAATATGATCTTGGCCGATAACATCTTTAAATTTACTTGGGCGATATTTTCTATATAGAGCGATATCTTTTTTCATGCGTTCATTATATCAGATACAAAGTTTATACAAAAAAAGCAGACCCGGTATCAGCTTTCTTCACAAGCGAGGGCGTGAGGGGGAGGAAGTGAAGAGCTGACTACCGGGTCTGCGCGCGTGCCCAACCTCCTTTCGTAGGGGTTGCGCACTGATGCGTGGGCTGGTGTGGGACAAATCTGTCAAAGGGTGGGGACGTACAGTGTGGCGAGACATTGCGCCCAGCACCTGAGTCTGGATTTGTCTTCACACCAACCCAACGATTAGATCATTGTCTAAGTCTATGTACTTGTTCAAAGATATAATACCATTTTAAAGAAAATTATAAAGAGAGTTGTGCACAGTATTTTTGCACAATGTCATCTATCTGCTCCGCATTTTCTGCTTCCATGAGCTGTGTACGAAATTCTTTTGCTCCGTCCCAACCATTTACATATGCTTTGTAGTGTTTTTTCATCAATGCAAAATTTTTGGTTTCGCCAAGTATTTTTTCAAAAAGATGTGTATGCTCTACCATCACCTGCAGTCTGTCGGCTATTTTTTCTGGTCTTTTTTCTGGAGCAAAAAGCCACGGGTTACCAAAAATTGCGCGACCGAGCATTATTCCGTCTGCGCCACTTTCCTGCGCCTTTTTTTCTGCATCAAAAATATCGAGCACATCACCATTGCCAAAAATGAGAGTTTTGTTTTCGCTGTTTGCCTGAATTCTATCTCTTATTTCTACAGCCCGTTTTACCTCTTCCCAATGTGCTGGCACTTTGGACATTTCTTTTCTTGTGCGAGCGTGCAAAGTGATGACAGCTGGATTTTCTGCGAGAAGCTCTGGTAGCCAAGTATCAAGCTCATTTTTATTAAAACCAAGGCGAGTTTTTACAGACACAGGCAAATCCCCTGCGCCTTCTTTTGCTGCGCGCAAAACTTCTCGCGCAAGTTTTGGATTTTTTATCATCGCAGCACCAGCGCCTTGTTTTTCAATACTTTTATCAGGACAGCCCATATTTATATCAATACCATCAAAACCAAGCGAGCACGCGAGCTCTGCCACGCGTTTCATTATTTCCGGCTTTGATGTAAAAAATTGCGCTACTATCGGTCGCTCTATGTCGGTAAAAATCAAATCTTTCATCAATTTACTTTTTCCCTCTTCGGAAGCGAGTATCAGGCCGTCCGCAGACACAAACTCTGTCCACATCACATCTGGCTTGCCATATTTTGCGATAATATGTCGAAAAGACGCGTCTGTAACGTCTGCCATTGGAGCAAGCACGAGTATCGGCTTGCTCCCTTTCGCCTTTTTTAATTTTGTCCAAAATGTGTCCATTTTTTATCTAGATTTGAAAAAAAGTTTCTTACCAAATCGAAGGTCAATATAATCTATATTTTTGATAAAGTCATCTTTTTCTGGCACGGACACTTTGTCATTTAAAAGCAATTTCAAATTTTCAAAGGGTTTTTCTATTGGCTCTCGAGTTGTGAAAAGGATGTTACCGCCGTAGTCTGTTTGTACTTCTATGTCACCATCACCGTATGAAAAGACATGCGCCACAGGAAAACCAAGTCCGCGAATTTTTTCTACAAATGAGTGTATTTGCGCGAGCTCATTTTGTGGCAAAAATTGTTGCGATATTGGGTTGCCTAGAGAAATGTTGCCGTAATAATGCATATAAATATTTCCAGAAAAATCAGGCGACCTAGCAAACACAAAACCACGTTCGTCTAGGAAATAACATTCATTTGTAAACACGGGTTTATCCGCGTCCATATGGCTAGAACACCAAACAGCAAAAGGGTCACGCTCTTTTATATCTATGTTTATAGTATTTTTATCAACAATAGAAATATCTATATTTTTTATACGAAAAAAGTCTTGAAAAATATTTTGCTTTAAAGAAGTGCGCGGGAAAATCAAAATATTGTTTTTTGCAAAAATCCAAAAATAATTGCCAGAAATTTTTTGCCAGACGTACTCTGTGAGCTCATCTTTTGACACTATTTCATTGCCAGAAATTTTTATATCGTGAATTCTGAAAGTCTGAATCTGCGACAACGATGGTGGTATTGCAAGAACGATGAGCAGTAGTATAAAAAACATTACTGCTTTTACCCAAAATAGTTTTTTCTTTTTTTGCGCAAGTTTTGGCGAGCGTAAAGTAGACCTGTGTTTAAACATTATTTCTTGATTACCCCCTTACCCATATATGAATGAAGTACTTCGGGTACAAGAATGGTTCCGTCTGCTTGCTGATAGTTTTCGACGATTGAAATAAGTATGCGGGGAAAAGCGAGTGCGGTATTGTTGAGTGAATGAGCAAATTTCATTTTGCCATCCACATCTTTGTACCGAATATTTAAGCGACGAGTTTGAAAATCATGAAAATATGAAGCTGAGTGGGTTTCGCCGTATGTGCCGTGACCCGGACGCCAGACTTCTATATCGTACTTTTTTACTTGTCCGAGTCCGAGGTCTCCACCACAATTTACGACCACGCGATATGGGAGTTTTAATGCCTCAAGCATTTCCTCGGCGTTGCGGTTGATTTCTTCGTGTAAAGCAACAGACGTTTCGTGATTTGCTTCACAAAGCACCACTTGTTCAAATTTGAAAAATTCGTGCACGCGGTAAAGTCCTTTTACATCTTTGCCGTGACTTCCTGCTTCGCGCCTAAAACATGGAGAGAATGCCAAAATTTTAATTGGAAATTTTGTGCGGTCTAAAGTCTCGTCCATATGATATGCCATCGCACCTGCTTCGCCTGTGCCAGCCAAATAATCTCCGTCTTGAGTTTTGTATAAGTCTTCTTCACCTTGTGGCAAATATCCTGTGCCGAGGAGTGCGTCGCGTTTGATAAGTGAAGGCACCATCATCGGAGTAAAGCCGCCTTTTTTCATAAAATGTTCTAGCAAAAAATGCCACAGTGCAAAACTAAGTAATGCTCCATCATTTTTTAAAAAATATCCACGAAAGCCAGCCGTCTTTGCCCCTCTCTCCAGATCTAGCATATCCAAATTTTCCATAAGCTCGATATGGTCTTTTGCTTTGAAATCAAGTTTTGGAATCTCACCCCATGTGCGAATCTCTTTGTTGTCTACATCACTCTCGCCTTCTGGCACAGAAATATCCGGTATGTTTGGCACGTGTATCATTAGCATCTGCCAGCTTTTCATTACATCCTTTAGCTCCTCTTCTTCTTTTTGAAGCACGGTTTTTAGCTCTTTCATTTCTTCCACAAACTTTGCCTTGCTTTCTGTGTCGGCCTTTATTATTTTTTCGCTGTACTCGTTTTGTGTTGCGCGCTTTGCTTCAATAGATACAAGGAGTGCTCGACGCTTGTCATCTACAGCCAAAAGTTCATCAACATCAAAAGAAATATGCTTTTTCCTAGCACCTTCTTTGATTAAATCCTTATTTTCCCTGATAAATTTGATGTCCAACATTTTATTTGTTCTTTAGAAATTAATGATACCAGAAATGCTTCAATATTGGAATGTTAAATTTTGATAAAAAGTTTCCGATTAAACGGCTCGCACCGTCGCAATTTCCAGCGCTTTTGAAAGAAATAAATGATCCGCCCAAAACGCTCTATATAAGGGGCGAGCTTCCAAGCGAGGAGGCAAAGTATTTATGCGTGGTGGGCTCTAGGGCTCATACCAGCTATGGTGAGGATGTTTGCGAAAAGCTCATTTCTGGGCTGGCTGGACACTCTATAATAGTAGTGTCTGGGCTGGCTCTGGGAATAGACGCTATTGCGCACAGGACCGCTCTTGATGTTGGTTTAAAAAGTATTGCAATACCGGGGTCTGGGCTCGGTATGGATGTGCTGTATCCAAGTATCAACAAAAAACTTGCAGAGCGGATTTTGGAAAATGGCGGAGCAATAATCTCTGAACAAAAGTCGGATTTTCGTGCAACACCGTATAGCTTTCCACAACGCAATAGAATTATGGCGGGAATGTCACATGCAGTGCTTGTAATAGAAGCCGAGCTACGATCTGGCACGCTCATCACTTCAAAATATGCCACGGATTACAACCGTGATGTTTGCACTGTGCCAGGGTCAATTTTTTCCCGCAAATCTGACGGTCCGCATATGCTCATAAGACTCGGTGCGACGCCAGTGCGAAATAGTGATGATATTTTAGAGGTGCTTGGTTTGGCGCGCAGTGATGATGTTGAGGTGCAAAATAAATTACGAGAAAGTCGACATGCACAATGTTCGGAGGAGGAGCATAGTGTGCTTGAAATTTTAAAACAAGAATCTAGGTCGCGCGATGAAATAATCCGCCTCATGGGCAAGCCAGCGTCAGAGACAAATGCATTGCTTGTGATGATGGAAATAAAGGAGCTTGTTGTTGAAAGAGGTGGCGAAATGTATGTATTTTGATGTTTAAAAATAAAATAAAAAGCATACGAAAAACAGTACGCATAAATCGCTGGTGCGATTTTGCTCCGTCTCGGCTACCCGCCTGCGAAGCCTGTTTTTCGTATACTTTTTATTTTATTTTTAAACACCGCATTACACTCGCCAATTTGCAAAAAATTACTATGTGTAGTATTAATTGAGTCACATGAAATTACTAATCGTTGAATCACCAGCAAAAGCAAAGACCATTTCAAAATATTTGGATGGTAAATTTATCGTAAAAGCTTCTGTCGGCCATATTCGTGATTTACCAAAAAATAATAAAAAAGCGATAGACATAGAAGGTGGCTTTATCCCCCATTATGAAATTTCAAAAGGTAAAGAAAAAGTCGTTGCAGAAATAAAAGCGTTGGCAAAAAAAGCCGATGAGATTTTGCTCGCAACAGACCCCGACCGCGAAGGCGAAGCTATCGCTTGGCACATTGCCGAAGCCGCTGGTATAAAAAACCCACAGCGTGTCGTATTTTACGAAATTACAAAAGAAGCTGTCATTGAAGCCATAAAACACCCACGCAAAATAGATGACAATCTAAAACAAGCACAAGAAGCGCGCCGTGTGCTCGACCGCCTCGTGGGCTACGACCTATCTGGTATCATCTGGAAAAAAGTACGCTACGGCCTTTCTGCTGGACGTGTACAGTCTCCCGCTTTACGCATCATCATGGAACGCGAACGAGAAATCCGCGCATTCGTTTCAAACAAATTTTGGGTCATTACCGCCGATTTGGAAAAAGACAACAAAAACAAAATCGCTTTCACATGTAGCGATGAGCCAACAGACTTTTCAACTGTAGAAAAAATCCTAGCTAATGGGAAAAAAGGTTCTTGGAAAATTACCGACGTAAAAGAAAGTGAGGTAAAACGCTCACCGCGCGCGCCGTTTACAACTTCAACACTACAACAAGCGGCGAGCTCTCGGCTCGGTTTTGCTCCGTCAAAAACAATGGGAGTGGCTCAAAAACTTTATGAGGATGGGCATATCACCTACATGCGTACAGATAGTACTACTTTGAGCTCTTTGGCTATTGGTCAAATCGCTAGCACAGTAGAAAAAAAGTTTGGCAAAAATTATCTGACTATCAGAAAATTTAAAACAAAAAGTAAAAATGCTCAGGAGGCGCATGAGGCCGTCCGACCAACACATTTTGAAAGTAAAAATGCCGGCGCTAACGAAGAACAGAAAAAACTCTATCGTCTCATTTGGCGCAGAGCTGTTGCTTCACAAATGACAGACGCAAATACTTTGCGTACTCGTGTCACCGCAAATATTGATGCGAGTTCATCTGGTGTGGCTGACGGCGACGCAATCCCCGATTTTCACATAAACGGCTCACGAATTCTTTTTGACGGCTGGTACGCTGTCGACCCTGTTGCTCGCCAAGAAGACATTGAGCTTCCAAAAATGACTGTCGATGAAACGCTAAAACTTGTTGAAATAAAAACAGAAGAAAAAGAAACAGAGCCACCGACACGATACTCAGAAGCTGGTCTCGTCAAAGAGCTCGAAAAACGTGGTATCGGCCGACCTTCTACATACGCAAGCATCATCAAAACAATTGTTGACCGTGGCTATGTAGAAAAACAAAACAAGGCACTAGTACCCACAGACACTGGGGATGTAGTGAGTTCTTTTCTTGAAGACAACTTTATGGAATACATCAGCGATTCTTTTACCGCAGAAATGGAAGACAAGCTCGACGAAATAGCTGAAGGTAAAGCCGAATACGTAAAAGTTTTGAAAACATATTACACACCGCTTGCTAAAGCAGTAAAAGAAAAAGAAAAACTCGCAAAAGCAACGGACCTAGGTAAAGCTGATGCTCAATTTAAATGTCCAAAATGTGATGGCGGAATGATTATCAAACTCGCTCGAAGTGGAAAATTTATGAGTTGTGAAAAATTCCCAGAATGTCTTGGCGCGCGCACCATAGAAGGCAAAGAGCTCGAGGGTCCAAAAGAAACTGGAGAGAAGTGTCTAAAATGTGAGAAAGGAATGCTCGTAGAACGCGACGGAAAGTTTGGTCGCTTTATCGCCTGCAACAACTATCCAAAATGTAAGTTTATTAAAAAAGATCCAGAGTTAGAAAAACAAAATTCAACTGGTGTAGAATGTCCTGTGTGTAAAAAGGGTTATATGATGGAGCGAAAAGGACGCTTTGGACTTTTCTATAGTTGTAGCAATTATCCAGACTGCAAATATATTATTAAATCAAAACCGACTGGTAAAATCTGCGGATACGAGCGCGAGACTGGACTTTGCACTGCATTAATGATGGTCGGCACCAAAACTATTCCAGACAGATGTTCAGACAAAACTTGTCCAAATCATAATCCGCATAAGTTGGGGAAGTAAAAAAAAGTAAAAAAACAAAAATAGAAGTGTTTTCCTCGCACGATAAATCGCCCCAGCGGGCGATTTTCTCTACTCAGGCTCGCTCGTCTCTAGCTACGCTAGACACCGGCCCGCGAGCCCTCCGTAAGGCTCGGTAAACACTTCTATTTTTGTTTTTTTACTTTTTTTTACTTACAAACTAAAGTTTTTGATAGAGTAGAGGTCTTCTTCGTCAGTTTTTTTCTCATCGGCAGAGCGGTCGTCAGCAAGGTCGGAAGTAAGGTCGGAAGTAACTATTGCATCAGGAATACTTTCTATCGGTGCGGGCACAGTCGCTGTCGTAGTGTCTGGCGCAGTGGCAGTCGCATTATTTTTTGCCTCCATATTTTCAATGTGTTTATCTAGCATCGCTGTTGAGCCACGCACCTTTTGAGTATCAATCATTCCTAAAATCATTCGTAAATCTTCATTTGAAAAGAAATCTATAGAAAGTTTTCCACCATGTTCTTTGCGTTCAATAGACACTCGCGTGCCGAGCGACTCTGAAAGTTTTTCTTCAATTTCAATAAGTTCTGGATCGATTAAGTACTCTTTCTTTCGTACTTTATCAAAAGCAATTTTTCTAGACACCGCCTCTGCTTCGCGCACTGTGAGTTTTTTATAAACAATTTCTTTGAACACCACTATCTGCTCTTCTGGTCTGTCATTTAGCATCATCAGTGGCCGAGTATGACCTTCAGAAATTTTTCCTTGAGTCAGCGCGTCGAGAATTTCTTTTGGCAAAGTCAAAATACGCATAGTGTTTGAAACATACTCGCGACTCTTTCCTACCTTTAATGCAATCTCTGCATGTTTAAATTTAAATTCACTTGCTAGACGCTCAAACGCAACAGCGCGATCTACTGGACCGAGATCCTCGCGCTGAATATTTTCAATGATAGCGAGCTCAAGCTTCATTAGGTCGCTGGCATCACCTGTTTTTATAAGCACAGGCACCTGCAAGAGTCCTGCGAGTTTTGACGCACGCAGACGACGCTCTCCGGCGATAAGCTCGTATTCTACCACCAGTCCGCCGTCTTCTTTTGACACTTCTTTTCGCGTCACCACAAGCGCCTGAAGCACGCCATACTGACGAATAGAATCGGCAAGACTCTGAAGCTGAGCTTGGTCAAACTCTCGCCGTGGCTGAAACGGATTTGGTTTTATCTTTTCAACATCAATCCAAAATACTGAATCATTATAATATTGTGACATCGTACCCTTAATTTTATCACATCAATCAATAGGTGCAAAACAAAAATAGAACTGTTTGCCGAGCCTTACGGAGGGCTCGCGGGCCGGTGTCTCGCGTAGCTAGAGACGAGCGAGCCTGAGTAGAGAAAATCGCCCGCTGGGGCGATTTATCGTGCGAGGCAAACAGTTCTATTTTTGTTTTGTTTAATTGATTTTTGTGTCGTTTTTAAGTACACTCAAAGTCATTGCCGTGGTGGCGGAATTGGTAGACGCACACGACTCAAAATCGTGCGGAGTAATCCATGAGAGTTCGATTCTCTCCCGCGGCACAAAGTGAAACCTAAAATCATCGTCGTAGTAGGACCTACTGCATCTGGAAAAAGCGACCTAGCTGTCGAAATTGCGCGCAAATACCGCAAATACATAGGCGAGGTTATTTCTGCTGACTCACGGCAAGTATATAGAGGTCTCAACATCGGCTCTGGTAAAATTACAAAAAAAGAAATGCTTGGAGTACCACATCACCTACTAGATGTGGCCGACCCAAAAAAAGTTTTTACGGTTGCGAAGTTTAAAAAACTTGGGCAAGAAAAAATCGCCCAAATACTAAAACGCAATCATTTGCCAATAATCTGCGGTGGCACCGGATTTTATATACAAGCCCTAGTCGACAATATAGAGCTTCCAGAAGTCGACCCAAATCCAAAACTTCGAAAAAAACTAGACGGCTACAACACAGACAAACTTTTTTCTGAACTCCAAAAACTCGACCCATCTCGTGCAAAAAATATAGACCCTCACAATCGCCCGCGACTCATCCGTGCTATAGAAATAGCACGCGTCCTAGGAAAAGTACCGAGAATCAAACAACACCCGCTCTACGACCCGCTTTTTATCGGCATTGATCTAGATAGCAAAAAGCTTCGAGAAAAAATCCACATCCGCCTACTTTTCCGTATGAAAAAAGGCATGGTACAAGAAGCAAAAAAACTTCACACAAAAGGGCTCTCTTGGAAACGCATGGAAACTCTAGGTCTAGAATATTGCTACCTTGCCCTATATTTACAAAAGAAAATCTCAAAAAATGCACTACTTGAATCTATAGAAAGCGAGATTGTAAAATATACAAAACGCCAAATGACTTGGTTTACTCGTGACAAACGCATTCTTTGGATTTCTCCACAAAAGAAAAAAGCGATGCATTCTGCAATCGCTAGTTTCTTGAAATAAATATTTCGCCTAGATTATGATAGATGCGCTGAAAGGAGCTTTGTCATTTCAAACATATCCACAACTGCCTTTCCTCCAAAAACTTTTTTAAGGTTTTCGTCAGCAACAATGTTTCGCTTGTTCTTTGGATCCTGAAGATTATGCTTTTTGATATATATCCAGATAGCTTTTACTACTTCAGATCGAGGCATAGGTCCATTACCTACCACAGCTGCGAGTTCAGGGCTCACAGTGAGGGGTTTCATAAATGCAGAATTTGGTTTTGTTGCCATATTTTTTTATTACTTGATAATAACTCAGTCATTATAGCACTAAATTGGTATTTATGTGAATACGTCTATACTCACAAGGCGGGCCCACCCCGACTCGAACGGGGAACAACGGTTTTGGAGACCGACGTTTTACCATTGAAACTATAGGCCCAACGGGCTTCATATTAGCAGAAAAGTGATTATTTTGAAAGAAAAAACCGCCTTACTGGCGGTCTTTTTTATTTTTTTGCTTCCTTGTGGGTAGTACGTTTTTTGCAGAATGAACAAAACTTTTTGAGCTCTATTTTTCGCTCAACTAGCTTTTTGTTTTTACCAGTCTGGTAATTTGCTCGCTTACAATCTTTGCAGACAAGCTTGATTAATCGATCTTGTGACATAGGCAATACTATACTTTAAGGCGTCTAAAAAAGCAACTTCTTAGCGATATATTCGCTTTATGAGCGGATTTAAGCGGGTAACGATTTCGTAAAGAGAGCCGTCTAGTATGTGGGCGATGTCTTCAGCAGAAACTGTTTCTTTGCCGTCTGTACCAATAAGAGTGACTTCATCTCCGACTTTTACACCCTCAATATCTGTCACATCTATAGTGATCATATCCATAGAAACTCGGCCAATAACTCTAGCACGCACTCCGCAAACAAGGACGTGTCCAATACTGGAAAGTGCGCGAGGATATCCATGCCAATATCCAACAGGACAAACAGCTATTTTTGAATCTCTAGAAAACTCTTCGGTAAAATCATAGCCGACGCTGTCCCCTTTTGGTACATTTTTTACTTCACTGACAATCGTCTTCCAAGTAAGTATTGGTTTTAGGTTTATTTTATCTTTTAAAAACATCTCAGCTTCTTTTGATGGCCAAAGTCCGTACATTGCAATACCAACACGCACCATATCAAAATGAGCTTGAGGAAAAATAAATGCGCCACCGCTTGCGCATGCGTGTATTATTGGTACACGGTCGGCTTTTTTGAAAACATCAATCCATTCTTTAAAAAGTTCTATTTGGTCGTTTGTTCGTTTTGGAAATAAGGGGTTTTTTGCTGCGCCAAAATGTGTAAAGAGACCTTCAACCTCTATTTTGTCATCAAGTTTTTTTAAAGTTTCGATAACACGCGCGATGTCGGATTTTTGGAAACCTTGTCGATGCATTCCGGTATCTGTCTTTACGTGTATTTTTAATTTTTTTGCAAAAGTTTCTTTTGCGATAGCGTCGAGTGTTTCAAAAGTAGATACAGAAATACTAACATCAAGCTCTGATGCTTTTACTAGCATTTCTGTAAGCGTGTAGCCGAGGACAAGAAGTGGCTTGGTAATACCACTTTCACGCAAAGTCATCGCTTCTACAATAGAGTCTACACCGATCCAATCAACGCCGAGACCCTGCATTTCTTGAGAAAAATCTATGAGACTGTGCCCATAAGCGTTTGATTTTGCAACGGCCATTACTTTTGTATCTGGAGACACAAAATCACGTATCGCCTTGAAATTTGAAGCGAGCGCTTTTTTATCTATATCTATCCACGTCCGCAAACCTTTTGTTTCTGTGTCTTTTTTCATGGTGCGTTTATTAAACCATATTAGAACCTATTTTCAAAGTTTGTGATACTAGCGTCCCCCACGCGCTAAAGCGCCACCACGCAAGGCGTGGTGCTTTTCCTAAAGGAAAAGTGCGGGGAACGCCGAACGGCTCAAATACCAGTAAATGAGCCGTTCGTAGAAAAATGGACTCGGTTTTGCGAAACTATTTTCTGGGAAAGGATTCGCAAAACCGAGACTGATGTTTTTGAAATTCGGCGGGAATTTTGGATTTCGTCCGCGCGGAGGAAGGGTCTGGGAGGGAATCCGCGCGGGCTTTTGGATTTCGTTTTTGGCGGGACGGGCTATGGATAAAAAAGACTAAAACTGATAGAATACGTTATTAACTAATTTTTTTATTATGAAAAATAAACTTGTCGTAGGATTACTCGTGGTCGTTTTGGTTATTGCTGGTATTTGGATTTTTGGTAAAAAATCTACACCGGCAACAGAAAATGTTTCTGGTTTATACCCAGGAACTCTTAAGGTTGGTCACTTGGTCGCCCTAGATATGGCACCACTTTTTATCGCGAAAGAAGCAGGATATTTCAAGGACGAAGGACTTGATGTGGAAACAGTTTTCTTTTCAAGTCCTGGCGACAATAACGCTGCGCTTGCTGGTGGTAGTGTTCAATTAACAATCAACCCCTTTACACTTGCTTATCTTGGTGTAAATAGTGGAGTACCAATGCGTATTCTTTCTAATGCTGGTGGAAATGGAATTATGCAAGTTGTGATACAAGGAAAATATAATGTGTCTTCATTATCTGATCTTGTCGCTTATGTCAAAGCTAATCCAAATCAAAAATTAAAAGTTGGCACACTTCGTGGTGATACCTTGGATATGATTCTTTATAAAGTGTTCAAAGATAATGGTCTGTCTTACGACAACTTTGAAATGGTTTGGTTCAATGATTTATTTGCAATGGTTCAGTCGTTTAAGACTAATGATATTGCTATCTTAAGTCATATTCAACCATATACGACTGATCTCCAAATAAATTATGGTGCGAAGTTTTTGACAGATAATGCACAAGTTTGGGGAAAAGGAACGCCAAACACTACACTCATTGCTCTTGATAGTTTCGCAAAAAAATATCCTGAAACAGTAAAAAGATTTCTTCGTGCAGAAAATCGTGCTCTTGATTTAATAAAGAGCAATCCAGAAAAAGCGGCTGAAATTCTTGCAGGAAAAAATTATTACAAAATTCCTGACAATGTTTTGTTAACAGCGTTCAAAACACAAAAAGATGCAACACTTTATCCAAATGTTGCTGGCATGATGACTGCTATTAACGATATGATTACTCAAAATTATATTAAGAAAACGGATATCAACATTGTAGACACATCGTATCTTGATTCCGCATTGAAAAAATAAAAAAATGTATGAGGAAAATTTCCCAAAACAGCATAACCATAATTTGCGCGATTATTTCAATCGGCGTTTTGGTTGGGTTTTGGGAACTTTCTGCGTTTTTGGGGTGGCAATATGCAAATATCTTTCCTCCGCCATCTCACTTCCTAAAAGATTTATCTGAAAATGGGTTTCGTATTGGTTTAGGATCGCAATCGGCGGGAATTCCGGAATCAATTGCTTCAAGTTTTTTTCGAGTTTTTGCCGGTTTAGGAATTGGCTTTTTCTTCGCGTTAATTGCGGGCATGGCTATCAGTATGTCTGTATGGGTAAAACGCTTTACAATGCCCGTTATTGAATTATTAGCACCCATTGCCCCAATTGCATGGATTCCACTTGCTCTCGTTGTTTTTGGTATTGGAAATCAAACTGCTATTTTTATAGTTTTTATGGGAGTTTTTTTTATACTCACCATAGCAACTGTAAAAGCGGTTGAAACAGTACCAGAACATTTACTCAATGTTGCCAAAACTTTAGGAGCCAGAAAATGGCAACTTTGGTTTAATGTCACATTTCCATATATCTTGCCTCAAGTATTTACGATCTTGAGAATAAATTTTATCGCGGCTTGGATGGCAGTATTGGCGGCAGAAATGACAGGACTTCGTGACGGACTTGGTGCAATCATTATGACTGGACGAAATCTGTTTGATAATAATTTAATCCTATTAGGAATGTCTCTTATCGGTGTATCGGGCTTTTTAATTGACACCCTCCTGAGATGGATACAGAAAAAGTTTTTTTGGTGGGATGTGCGTTTATAATTTATGGAAAACACAGAATTAAAATTGAATAATTCACTAGAGGGAAAACATATTGGATTTTCGCGTGGAGAAGACCGAAAACATGTTCTTGAAGTTATTCGAGATACATCACTTGCACTTCATAACGGAGAATTCAAAACAATTATTGGTCCCTCCGGTTGCGGAAAAACTACACTCCTATCAATTTTGAGTGGTCTTTTACGACCAGATTCAGGAGTAGTTTTGTTGAACGGATTGCCAGTTGGAGAAATCACAGATCGGGTTGGTTTACCAACACCATCTGATGTTGGTGTGGTTTTTCAAGATTATGGATTATTTCCATGGCGAACAGTTGCAAAAAATGTTGCTTTCGGCCTTGAAATGGCAAAAGCTCCCAAAAAAGAAATCAATAAAAAAGTTGCTGACATTTTGGAACGAGTAGGACTTACAGATTTTGCCAATCATTATCCACATCAATTATCTGGCGGAATGAAACAGAGAACTTCTATCGCTCGTGTTTTAGCAACTGACGCACAATTTATTTTAATGGACGAGCCATTTTCCTCTCTTGATTTTCAGACACGATATTTTATGCAAGAATTTTTGCTCGAAGTTTGGAAAAAATTTGATAAGACAATAATTTATGTTACGCACCATATGGACGAGGCAATAATGCTTTCTGATACTATTTACTTAATGACCTCCCGACCAGGCAAAATAGTGGAAGAAATAAAAATTGATTTGCCTCGTCCGAGAAGTATCACCGACCCAAAATTCGTGGAATATCGTGGTCATATTGCTAAGTTTCTTGAAAAAGAAGTTATGAAAATTTTTCACAATCAAAAATAATTTTTTGATTACCATAGCCCGTCCCGCCAAAAACGAAATCCAAAAGCCCGCGTGGATTCCCTCCCAGACCCTTCCTCCGCGCGGACGAAATCCAAAATTCCCGCCGAATTTCAAAAACATCAGTCTCGGTTTTGCGAATCCTTTCCCAGAAAATAGTTTCGCAAAACCGAGTCCATTTTTCTACGAACGGCTCATTTACTGGTATTTGAGCCGTTCGGCGTTCCCCGCACTTTTCCTTTAGGAAAAGCACCACGCCTTGCGTGGTGGCGCTTTAGCGCGTGGGGGACGCTAGTATCACAAACTTTGAAAATAGGTTCTAATATGGTTTAAGGTGCGTCGGGAGGGACTCGAACCCCCGGAGACCAATGGTCGCGAGATTTACAGTCTCGTGTAATTGCCGCTATACGACCGACGCAATACAAGACACTATAATAGAAAAATGGGGTTTAGTAAAGTGAGAAAGGAAGATATTTTTTGAGCCTTACGGAGGGCTCGCAGGCCGGTGTCTCGCGTAGCTAGAGACGATGGGCACGAGAAATTATTGTAAAAAAACAGACTTCGCAGGCGGGTAGCCGAGACGGAGCAAAATCGCACCAGCGATTTATGCGTGCTGTTTTTTTACAATAATTTCTCGTGCCCAACCCACTTTACATTATCCCCTAAATATCAATAGTTGCCTTCTTTGCATTTGATTGAATAAACGATTTTCGAGACGGCACATCAGTACCCATGAGAATATCAAAAACTTTGTCGGCAGCAGCACCGTCATCCACTTTTACCTGTTTAAGAATACGCCGAGCAGGATCCATTGTAGTCTCCCAGAGTTCTTCAGAGTTCATTTCTCCCAGACCTTTGTATCGTTGAATTGAAATTTTATTTACTCTTGGCTTTTTGTTTTTTGCGTCTGTTTCTTCTTCCTCTTCTTCAGCTACTTCTTCCCCACCATCTGATATATCCTCTACAGAAACATCTTTTCCGAGAATACTTATTTTTTCGTCATCAGTAAACGCGTAATTAATTTCTTTACCTTTTTTTATTTTATAAAGTGGTGGTTGGGCGATATAAACAAAACCTCCATCAATAAGCGGTCTAAAAAATCTATAAAGAAGTGTCAAAATAAGTGTGCGAATGTGAGCACCATCCACGTCGGCATCAGTTGCCAAAATTATTTTATGATATCGAAGTTTTGAAATATCAAATGTATCGCCAATAGATGTACCAAGCGCAATAATAAGATTTTTAATCTGTTCTGAAGAAAGTATCCTGTCTAAACGCGCGCGCTCAATGTTTAAAATTTTTCCACGCAAAGGTAGCACCGCTTGAATGCGACGATCACGCCCAGACTTTGCCGTACCACCCGCAGAATCTCCCTCCACAATAAAAAGCTCGGACTCTGAAGCATCTTTGCTCTGACAGTCCGAAAGCTTTCCTGGAAGTGTCATACCCTCGAGAGCGCCTTTTCGAAGCACACTGTCTTTTGCGGCCTTTGCAGCTTTTCTAGCCCTTAGAGCAAGCGAAACTTTGTTTATCATTGCTCGCGCATCCTCTGGATTTTCCTCTAAAAAGTAATTGAAAGCCTCGCTGAAAACAGTTTCTACCGCACCGCGCGCCTCCACAGTACCGAGCTTTGATTTTGTTTGACCTTCAAACTGAATTTCGCGAAGTTTTATAGAAACCACCGCAGTAATACCTTCGAGCACATCCTCACCAGTAAAATTATCTTCACTTTCTTTTACGATGTTATTTTTTCGCGCGTAATTATTTAAAGTACGAGTGAGCGCGGTCTTGAAACCTGTGATGTGTGTACCGCCTTCAGAGTTGTAAATATTGTTTGCAAAAGCAAGAATACGACTTGAAATATCATCAACATACTGCAAAGAAATTTCTACTGTTTCGTATTCGTTTGTTGGCTTGTCGATATAAAAAATATTTTTGTGAATCGGTTTTAAAGTTTGGTTGTAAAACTTTACCATAGAAAGAATACCTCCTTCAAAATAGAAAGTTTGAGATGGAGCATCTACACCGAGGTCAGCAAAATATGTAGTGCCTTCGGGGATCTCTTTGGTGTATTCCTGTGCGTTTATAACAGAAATGCGCAAACCTTTTACAAGATATGCTTGCTGACGCATATGACCAATAACTCTATTGAAATCAAAACTTTGTTTACCGAAAATTTCTTCGTCTGGTCTAAATGTTACTATCGTGCCACTAAATTTTGTTCCGCCAAGTTTTTTTACAGCAGCTTTTCTCTTGCCCTGCTTGTATTCTTGCATATAATATCCGCCATCTTTGTGAACCTCAACTTTTGTATAAATAGAAAGGGCGTTTACAACAGAAGCTCCCACACCGTGCAAACCTCCAGAAACTTTGTAGCCATCGCCACCAAACTTTCCTCCAGCATGGAGTGTGGTCATAATTGTTTCAAGTGCAGAAACTTTTGTTTGTTTGTGCATATCAACAGGAATACCTCGGCCGTTGTCTATGACACGCACTGTGCTTTCTGGCAAAAGGACGATTTCAATATTGTTGGCAAAACCACCCATGGCTTCGTCGCGAGAGTTGTCGAAAATTTCTGTAACAAGATGATGAAAACCATCGGGACCTGTGGTACCGATGTACATACCCGGTCGCTTTCGCACCGGTTCTAGACCCTCGAGGACTGAGATCGATTCAGCATTATATCCACCGCTTTTTTTCGCTTCTTTGGCCATAAGTATATGTTGTTTTTATTGGTTTATTTTACCAAAAAATCGCCCAAAAACCAAGCATTTTTACCCTTTCCAAACCCATTTTTTGTGGTCTAAAATGCTTGACAAACAAGTCTATATATCGCAAAAAATCTATCTGACCTGCCAATCTGTCTTTGAGTTGAGCGCGACCGTCACCTTTTCCATAACAGTGCCGACTTCATCATCTGACAGGGTTTTTTCGTCTGACTGAAATACTAATTTAAACGCATAAGAAGTTTTCTTTGAGCCGTCTTCCAATGTTTTTGTAAACACATCAAAAAGAGATTTTGATACAAGCATCTCCCCTGCCGACATAGAAATAA
>JBCLGW010000011.1:0-21621 GCA_039740835.1 Parcubacteria group bacterium
TGGTTGGAGTGATCCTCCTGGACCGCCGACAGATTGTCCAGGCAATAGCCCAGGGTGTAATGCTCCGATACATGTGGGGTCAAGCGCACAGACAAAGGTGGGTGAACTGACTGCAGGTGGATTTAATGTGCCCGGTGGCTCAGCTTATAATTATAAATACGTTATTGAATCCGTTCCTACTATTGTAAAATTTGCGTGGGCATTAGGTACTAACACCGCAGTCGGCCTCGGCGCCCTCTGGAACATGGGGGCTAACCCCCCCCTAACCTCAGCTATCTCCAACACCGCAGTCGGCCTCGGTGCCCTCGCCACTAACACCAGCGGCTGGCACAACACCGCAAACGGCTCCGGCGCTCTCGGGGCTAACATCGGCGGCGCCCACAACACCGCAGTCGGCTTCGGCGCCCTCCTTAGCAACACCAACGGTGCCTTTAACACCGCAGTTGGTTATAATGCCGATGTTACATCAGGAACCCTCTTTAACTCCACCGCTATCGGAAATGGCGCAATAGTGAGTGCAAGCAACATGGTAAGAATTGGTAACAACGATGTAACAAAAGTAGAAGCGAAAGATTTTTGTACGACACTCAACGGTACAATATCAGAAAAGTGTTTGAGTACGACACAGACTGGTGGTTTAGGGATTGGGCAAAGTTGGCAAAATGTTACCGCTACACGCTTTAAAGATATCATATATACTAATTCTTCAAGTCTTCCAATTATGGTTGTAATTGGTGTAGACGGTATAGGTTTTTTTATTAAAGTAAATTCTACAATTATTATGTCTCCTGCTGGAGTTCAAGCTAATTTCAATGTTAGTTTTATCGTACCAGCTGGTCAGACATATGAATTAAAAACAAACGGTCCCTCAACCATAAACATGAGGTATTGGTCAGAACTTAAGTAAGGGCCTCAAACACTTTTGTAACTATATAAAAAATTACTTTAATCTTTCTTAAAAACAAAACACTTGTCCGCAAAGGATAAGTGTTTTATTTTTTTGGATACTTAAAGTTACTGTCCCACTCTATATTGACGCGACAAGCGCAAGGTAGTGTATAATATTATTAATTAATAAAAATCCAATTAAAAATATGAAGTCATTAACAAAAAAAGAAGTAATAAGTAGTTTAAAGATAATTGTTCTAGCTTTTATTTTTAGTGTAGGGGTATCTTCTGTTCAAGGTGGTTGGAGTGATCCTCCTGGACCGCCGACAGATTGTCCAGGCAATAGCCCAGGGTGTAATGCTCCGATACATGTGGGGTCAAGCGCACAGACAAAGGTGGGTGAACTGACTGCAGGTGGATTTAATGTGCCCGGTGGCTCAGCTTATAAATACGGTACTTATAATTTTGTGTGGGCATCAGGTACTAACACCGCAGTCGGCCTCCACGCTCTTTTGGCTGACACCTCTGGCTCATTAATCACCTTTGGCTCATTAAACACCGCAGTCGGCTACTCCGCCCTCAGGTCCAACATCACCGGCTCATTAAACACCGCAGTCGGCCTCAGCGCCCTCAACGCTAACATCAGCGGCGACTACAACACCGCAGTCGGCTTCGCCGCCCTCCTTAGAAACACCACCGGCACCTTCAACACCGCAGTTGGTTATGGTGCCGATGTTGCAACCTCAACCATTGTCAACGCCACCGCTCTCGGAAGTGGCGCAATAGTGAGTGCAAGCAACATGGTAAGAATTGGTAACACTTCGGTACTAAAAGTTGAAGCGACTGATTTTTGTACGACACCAGGTGGAAAGTGTTTGAGTCAGGCACCTATTCTTGGGACTTGCCCATCCGGAGCAGCACTTACTGCCATTCTTGCAACTGGTGTTCTGGCATGTGCTCCTTTTTCTGGGGGTGCTATTTGGGAAAGTGTCCTATCGTCAAACACAGCTAATTTTAATGATTCTTGTATTTATCGATTTAGGGTTACTGCGGATGCGGAATTTAGTAATGCTTATATTGGAGATACTCCACTTATGTACGCAACAGTGGTTGCACCTGGTTCTATAACACATACATTAAGTTTTTCACAATCAGGTGGAGCAGGTGAATTTGGTGGTGGAGCTATTACTTACACTTCGGTGGCAAGTCATATTGATAAAGGTTCTAAGGGCATATATAGAGTGAACGATACTCCAGCTGGTACGGTTACATCAATGGAAAAAAAGTGCGGATAGGTTTAGAAGATTTTTATCTTTCTTAAAAACAAAACACTTGTCCTTTGCGGATAAGTGTTTTGTTTTTTTTGAGATACTTAAAGTTACTGTCCCACTCTATATTGACGCGACAAGCGCAAGTATAGTGTATAATATTAGTAATTAATATAAGAAAATAAAAATTATTAAAAAAATTATGAAAAATAAAATATTATTCTTTTTTGCGACAACGGCTGTAGTTCTTGCGATTGTTTCTTTTACCCCCGCACCCAATTTTAAAGTGGCGGATGCTACGTCTACTGCTCCACCTCCATCGCAGCCTTTTAGTTGTACTGATGGATGGACAATAAGCAATCCACCGCTACTGAACAATCTATTTTGTAACCCTCCTGGTTATAATCCAAATGTGGCCACGGGAAATGTTTTTGGCTGGGCATGGTCTTCAAATATTGGTTGGATAAAGATGAATGATTGTGCTGGAATGAGTAGCCTTGGTATATATACTAATGATCCCAATGATCCTAATGATTGTACGGCTCCATTTTATGGCGTAAACCTTGACTCTAACGGAAAAATTAGCGGAACAGCGTGGAGTTCTAATATAGGATGGGTTGGTTTTGGTAAAAATATTGGTGATAATACAGGCTCAAGCGTTAGTACTAGCGGTCTCTTTAGTAGTGGTTGGGCCAATGTTTTATCAGGCGATCTCACAGGTTTTTTTGATGGTTTTATTGGTTTTTCTGGGATACACTTTCCATCTGGTCCTACAACTCCACTTGGAATGGCCGGTCTAACTTTAGTTCCTATTAATTCGTCATCGCCATTTCAAAGTGGTAGCATCGTCGGCTATGCTTGGGGTGGAAATGTGGTTGGTTGGATTTTGTTTGGTGGTGGCGGTAGTACCAACAACCCCTCTAATCGGGCAAAAGTTGTTTATGGAGCCCTCGCAGCAGACCAACAATTTAATTTCACTATTTCTGCTTCCCCTTCTGCGTTTACGCCCGCACTTCCACCTTTAGTAGGAACATCTTATGATTCAACCATTACACTTAATCTTGTAGGTTCTTCTTTACAAGACGTAACATTAATAGCACCAACTTATTCTGGTCCTCCTGGTTCAACTTTAATTGTTTCCCTTGTTACTGTTAGTGGGGGTAATATGCCAGGTAATACTTGTAATTCTAGTGTTTGTAATAAAATACTAAGATTGGCCACGACAGGTCAAACATTACCGGGTTCCTATACTGTTACAATAACAGCAACACCCACTACTGGAGCGCCAAAAACCGCTACCGTTATATTAACGGTTCCACCACTTGGTGGTGGAGGTGTAGGCTTTGATGCTACTTGTACTACCCTCAGTTTACCTCCTCATCTCGTAAATACAGTAATTGTAAGAAAAGTTATTATTACTTCAGGAGTTCATCCATACACCCTAACGTGGACTGGTACAAATCAGTCTAGTGCATCATCTGGGCCGTTCACACCACTACCAATTGGATCTACTCCAAATAGTACCACTGGCGCCATTACTTACACTTTCCCAAAACACTACGCAAACATTGGTCTAAAAGACGCAACTGTAAAGGTGATTGAGTTGGGCGGACGGACAACAGACGTTGTTTGTATTCCTAATGTTCTCGTCATTGTAAACTCAAACACAGGGGAAAGCTAACAACGGAGTTTTAATCATAAAAATTATTAAAAAATTATGAAAATCCAAACCACATCTCAAATAATCAACACCATAAAAGTCATTGCTCTTGCTCTACTACTCGCACTAGGAATATCTTATGTAAGTGCTACTAGCCATACTTGGACTGGACCGACAGCAACACCACCAAATAACAATGTATCCGCACCGATTAATACCAGCGCAACAGCACAGACAAAGGCAGGTGCGTTGACTGTTGGTGGTCTTAGGATTCCAACTACTGCTGGCACAGGCAAAGTGTTGACCTCTAATGATAACGGAACTGGAAGTTGGCTTCCGCCAGCTGGCGGAGGTGGTGGTGGGACGTTTGGTCAACCATTTTGGGTAACTCCAACATACTCTGGTCAGTATAAGACGGCACTATGTCCTACTGGGTATGTGCTCACAGGGGTACGCTTCTTTCTAATACCAGTACATGTTGATGACGAGCGTGTTGATGCTTATTGTATCGCTATTGGCGGTCCAACTGGTCCAACTGGTCCGATTGGCCAACAAGGTCCAGCTGGGACACCCGGGGGTAGTTTAATTACGTGTAATTGGGTTGGGGGGGTAACTGTGCATGGTGTTGGTCATGGATGTTCTAATGATACGACTACGTATTGCACCGACGGTAAAGTTACTCATATAAGCAAGGTTTGCTAGGGCGTTATAATAATAAGTAAAATCGTTTCAATTTATTTTAAAAATAATATAAAAAATCATGGAATATAATTTTAAGTCAACAATAATAATATTTATAGTCGGAGTGTTTATAGGTCTAGGTATATCATTTGTATTTTTGGGTTCGTCCGAAAAGAGTGACAGTGGCAACACATATCAAGCCGGTTTTGATGCAGCAAAAAAGCTTGTACAAGAAAGTTCTTTTGCCCCAATGATGATGTCTCCGAGCGACATTCGCAATTTTTTTGGAAAAGTGACCGCGGTAAACGGCAAAAGCATATCTGTTGCGGGACAAGCATCCGCAGACCCGTTTGAAGATAAAAGTTTAAATGACAAAATAGTGAAGATTACAGCGGACACAAAGATTTTTGTTATCACACCAAAATCTGCAGGCGCAATAAAAATAGAAATGGATGCGTTTATGAAAAGTATGAGTACAGCAAAAGATGTACCACCTACTCCACCAACAATGTTTACTCGCACAGCGTCCGATGCGTCTAGTATAAAAATAGGTAGCACTATCAGTGTAACGGCAGGTGAAAATATCAAATCAATAAAAGAATTTTCTGCTGTAGAGATTCAAGTGGAAACGACTCTGTAAATTATTGATGCGACAAGCGCAAAAACAAGCGCAAAAATCATGAAACCCCAAACCACCTCTCAAATAATCAACACCATAAAAGTTATTACTCTCGCTCTACTACTTGCACTAGGAATCTCTTATGTAAGTGCTCAGTGGTCTGGACCGACAGCAGGACCACCAAATAACAATGTATCTGCACCGATTAATGTGGGGTCAGCTGATCAAACTAAAACAGGAAAGCTGGGTGTTGGGAGTCTTGTTGTGGGTGTGGGGGGTTCCATCATTAGCCCAAACACACTTTCGTCCTATGGTTCTACAACCATACAGGGCTCAAAGAATGGATGGAGCGGAATCAACTTTAGAGATTCAGCTGGTGCCAATAGTGGGACATTGATGATGAACCCAACCTATTCAGGGTTTTATAATGGAGCGGATAGTGCTTGGCGTTGGTATGTAGATAATGCAGGGAATACTATTCAGCCGGGTGCGGCTTCTATTGCGGGTACTGCTACTGTTGGTGGTCTAAAGATTGCAACTGGTGCTGGTGCAGGCAAAGTGCTGACCTCTAGTGCTGACGGAACTGGAACTTGGCAGGCGGCTGCTGCTGGCCCTGCTGGCCCAACTGGTCCGATTGGCCCAACCGGCCCTGCTGGCGGTGGTGGGAGTGGTGGGACTGTGACTAATAGACCTATTGGCACCATTATTCCAATAAGTATAAGTTTGCAATACTCCGACTATATTGGCAGTTTGACACTATTTCAACAGTTTACCTCAAACACAGCATTCGTGCTTGCAACGAATAGCCCTTCCTACAATCAGGAGGGTTTAAATGTTACGCTTATTCTTGCTACAGCACTCAATACTTCTTGGCAAAAGAAGCTGGTTGGTACTTGGGAACTTACTAATCTAATAAGAGATGATTTTGGTACTTTGACTGGAACGGTGAAAAGAATCCTCTAGTATTTACAAAGGGATAGGTTGACACACTGTATTTATACCAAGAATAATTTTGATTAAACAAAAAAAGTAATTTACAAAACACTTATCCCCAAAAGATAAGTGTTTTGTTTTTTGGTATACTTAAAGCTACTGTCGCACACTTGCACACTTGCACGCACTTATTCTCTTATTTTATTTATGCACGTTGAAGAAAAACAATTTAAAGATTTTATATTAGACGCTGGCCTTGTGTCAAAAGCTGATTTTGCTGATGCTGAAAAAGAAGCAAAAGAAAGTGAAATGGATATTGGGGAAATTCTTGTCAATAAAGGAAAGATAAACGAAGATGATTTGCGTCGCATACACGCACATCTCATGGGTATTCCTTTTGTGGATTTAAGAGGTCAGAAGATAGACTTTGATGTGCTTTCTCTGATACCAGAGCCGATCGCACGCAACCACAACATCGTGGGTTTCAAAAAAACCGCTGGCACGCTAGAAGTAGCAATGCTTGATATTGTCGACTTTACCGCTATTGATTTTGTAAAAAAGAAAGTTGGGCTCAAAATTTTGCCACGCCTGACCGACACTGAGTCTATGAAAAGCACATTGCTTCAATATCAAAAAAGTCTCAAAGCAGAGTTTGGCGATATTATTCAAAAAGAATCTGTTTCCATAAAAGCTACTAGCGACAATATGGGGGGTGAAGATATTTCTCCCGATGATTTAAAAAAACTCGCAGAGGATTTGCCTGTCGTGCGTATTGTGGACACACTTTTGAAACATGCAATCATTCAAAACGCTTCCGACATACACATTGAGCCACTGGAAAATCAGGTGATAGTGCGATATCGCATAGACGGTATGCTACACGATGCCATGACTTTGCCTAGAAATGTTGCGTTGAGTATCACCGCGCGTATAAAAGTGCTTTCAAATTTGAAGCTAGATGAAAAGCGTTTGCCTCAAGACGGGCGTTTTAAAATAGATATAAATGGTGAAAAAGTTTCTTTCCGTGTTTCTACATTGCCGATTTATTACGGTGAAAAGACTGTGATGCGTTTGTTGCGCGAGTCTGCTTCTGGTTTTACATTAGAAGTGCTCGGCTTTCACGGCGAAGCCCTAGAGCAACTTCACAAAGCACTGAATCTGACAACGGGAATGATACTCACTACTGGTCCGACGGGCTCTGGAAAAACGACAACACTTTACACAATGCTCGATATTTTAAATACTCCTGATGTAAATATTTCTACAATAGAAGACCCTGTGGAATATCAGATGAATCGCATCAACCAAACACAAGTAAAATCAGAGATTGGTCTGACTTTTACAAATGGTCTGCGTACACTCGTGCGACAAGACCCAGACATCATAATGGTGGGAGAAATTCGTGATGGAGAGACGGCGTCTCTGGCTATAAACGCGTCTCTTACTGGTCATTTGGTGTTTTCAACACTTCATACCAACTCAGCATCCGGCGCTATGCCAAGACTTATGGATATGAAAGTTGAACCGTTTCTCATTGTATCTACTGTAAATGTTGTGATTGCTCAGCGTCTCGTGCGCAAACTAAATGAAAAGCGAGAAAAATATTTTTTGACACCTGCGGAGATAGAAAGTTTGAGTAAGACTGTGGATTTGGAGCGCGTTTTGAAATTTTTGAAACAAGAAAAAGTGATGGAGGAAAAAATTTCTTGGGAAAAAATCCCACTGTATAGACCAAAAAGCGGAATAGACAGAGAAGAATGTTTTGGGGGGCGTATCGGTATTTATGAAGTTTTGAAAATGTCACCAGCTATAAAAGAGCTTGTGATGCAGGGTAAAACAGATAAAGAAATAGAAAAGCAAGCAAAGTCAGAAGGAATGCTTTCTATGATAGAAGATGGAATTTTTAAAGTGGTACAAGGTCAGACGACCATAGAAGAAGTTTTGCGAGTTATTTCAGAATAATTTTTTATGCCAACATTTAATTTTAAAGCAGTAAAAGCATCGGGCGAAAAATACGAAGGCATACAAGGAGCCGAGACAAAGTCTGCGCTTTATCAAAAAATAAAACTTGAGGGGGATACTGTGATATATGCGCAGGAGGTCAAAACTGGTGCAGGATTTTTTGGTGGGGGACATCGGCGCTCTTTGTTTGGCGGTGTAAAAATGGTTGAGCGTATTATGTTTGCGCGCAACCTCGGAAAGATGATAGAAGCGGGTTTGCCGATGGCGCGAGCACTTTCTGTGCTAGAAAGGCAAACAAAAAACACAACTTTCAAAAAAGTGATAAGTGGGCTGTCTGAAGACATAAGAAAGGGCGGTGCTTTTAGTGAAGCGATGATAAAATACCCAAAAGTTTTCTCATCACTTTTTGTTTCTATGGTAAAAGCTGGAGAAGAAAGCGGAAGTCTCACAGAATCTTTAAAAGTGGTGGCGACACAGCTAGAAAAATCGCATTCACTTACCAAAAAAATTCGTGGGGCGCTCATTTATCCGGTCATTGTTTTGACTATTATGATTGCTATCGGTGTGCTTATGCTTATTTTTCTCGTGCCGACACTCACTTCTACATTTAAAGAGTTAAAACTTACACTGCCACTTTCTACGCGCTTTGTAATATTTCTTTCAGATTTTTTGAAGAGTAATATTTTGCTAAATCTTGGTGGACTGGTTGTGTTTTTTGGCGGATTGACTATGTTTTTAAAAACGGTGAGAGGGAAAAGAGCACTTGATATTTTTGTACTGCATATTCCTGTGGTCTCTGGTATTGTGCGAGATTTAAACTCTGCGCGTACTGCCCGTACTTTGGCCTCACTTCTTTCCTCCGGCGTTGATGTTTTGGTGGCGATGCGAATTACAAAGGAGGTAATTCAAAATTCTTTTTATAAAAAAGTTTTAGAAGAAGCGGGGACGGAGATAGAAAAAGGAAATCCAGTATCTGAAGTGTTTTTGCGCCATGAAAAGCTTTATCCTGTTTTTGTCGGTGAAATGGTCAGTATCGGCGAGGAAACGGGTCAGCTTTCTTTAATGTTTGCAAATATCGCTCAGTTTTATGAGGATGAAGTGGACCAAAAGACAAAAGACATGTCTACTATTATAGAGCCATTTTTAATGGTTTTTATCGGTATTGTGGTGGGATTCTTTGCGATTTCAATGCTCGGACCGATGTATTCTCTCGTAGATGCTATTTAGTGACTTTGTAAATGTGTTTTGTAAGTGTGTTAAAATGAAGCAATGAAAAAAACAGACAAACGAGGCAAGCTAGTTGTCGGCAACTGGAAGATGAACCCACAAAGCCCGCAGGAAGCGGTAAAAATTTTTGCAGGGATAAAAAGAGTTTCAGGAAAAGTGAGGGGTGTGGATGTCGTGGTTTGTCCGCCGTTTCCTTTTTTGAGTTTGTTTTCAAAAAAAGTTGATGGCGCGGTATCACTCGGGGCGCAAGATGTTTTTTGGGTTGATGCAGGATCTTTTACTGGAGAGGTGAGTGTGCAAATGTTGAAAAACACACGGTGCTCCCATGTCATAGTCGGTCATTCAGAGCGTCGAGCTTTCGGTGAGACAAATGAAATAGTCTCAAAAAAAATAGAGTCTGTGCTCAAGCTTGGTTTGACCGCTATTTTATGTATCGGAGAAAAAGAACGCGACAAAAATGGAGACTACCTAGCATTTTTGAAAAATCAGATAAAAGAATCTTTAGAAAAAGTAAATAAAAAAACACTTCCGCAAATTGTGATTGCTTATGAGCCCATCTGGGCTATTGGAAAAAGTTTTGCAGAGGCGATGCAGGGAAATGATATGCAGGAAATGTCTATTTTTATAAAAAAGACACTTGTAGAATTGTTTGGTAAGGAAGAGTCTACAAAAAATCTTATTTTATATGGCGGTTCTGTTGCGCCTATAAATGCATCGGACCTAGCGAGCAACGGAGCTATAGACGGTTTTCTCGTAGGACGACAAAGTCTAGAGCCAGCTAGTTTTGGAGAAATTATTAAAATAGTAAGTCTTGCCTAAATGCCAAACTCAGTTTCGTCTCTAAAAGATATTCGTGGCAAAAAAGTTTTGCTTCGGCTTGATCTAAATGTGCCTGTGCGTGATGGAAAAGTGGCGGATGATTTTCGTATAAAAAAATCTATACCTACGATAGAGCTACTGCGGTCGCTCGGTGCAAAGATTATTATCATCAGTCATTGCGAAGGTAAAGAGTCAACGACATTAAAACCGGCATTTGAATATTTTTTAGAAAAAAAGTTTGATATTTCGTTTGTTGAGTCTTATGTAGACGAAAAAACTGTTGAAATAGTAAATGCTTTGCCAGAAGGAGGAATGGTTCTTTTTGAAAATTTGCGTATTTATGCAGGCGAAAAAGAAAATGACTCTGTTTTTGCAAAGTCCCTAGCAGATTTAGCCGATATTTATGTAAACGAAGCTTTTTCTGCATCACATCGCGCCCACGCTTCTATTGTCGGCATTCCTAAATATTTACCAAGCTATATGGGTATGCTTTTTGAAAGCGAAATAGAGCATCTTTCAAAAACTTTTTCTCCGCCAAAGCCATTTCTTTTTATACTCGGCGGGGCAAAGTTTGATACAAAGATTCCTTTGATAAAAAAGTTTTTGGAAATTGCTGATTTTATCTTTGTGGGCGGAGCGCTTGCCAACAATTTTTTCAGAGACCTAGGGTATCCTGTCGGTGCCTCGGTGGTGTCAGAGGGGGATTTTGGTTTGAAAGAAATGTTTTCTTCGGGGAAAATAATTTTGCCGATTGATGTTGTGGTAAAAAATAAAGAGACGATTTCTATAAAAAACCCCAAAGACATAAAAGACGGTGACATCATGATAGACGCTGGAGTGGAGACTTTGATGAAACTCAAAGAAATTGTTGGCGCGTCAAAATATGTGCTTTGGAATGGCCCGCTAGGCAATTTTGAAATTGGTTTTAAAGAAGGAACGCTTGAGCTTGCAAAAATTATTTCAGAAAACACAGCCGAGTCTGTGGTGGGAGGAGCGGATACTCTTGCCGCTATTGCATCTTTGGATTTGGAGGATAAATTTGGTTTTGTTTCCTCTGGTGGTGGAGCAATGCTTGATTTCCTTGCCAACGGTACGCTTCCGGGAATTGAAGCGCTGAAATAGGGAGGTTTAAGAAGTTTAATAGGTTGGAGAATCTTAAAGATTTTCTATTATCTTTTTTGTGTTCTCTGTAAAGTTTTTTGGGTCGCCTTTTGCATTTTCTGGATTTGGAAAAACCCAAATGTGGGCGTGAGGTATTTCTTCGCCAACTATTTTTGAAATGATCATTTCAGTACTGAATGCTTTTTGCTGTGCTTTAGCTATTTTTTGGACCACTTCAAAGTATTCGCCGATATTTTTTACATCCCAGACCCATCTGAAATGCTCTTTTGGTATGACGAGTGTGTGGCCGGTGGATTTTGGATTTATATCTAAAAAAGCCAAAAAATCATTGTCCTCATATACTATGTGACAAGGGATTTCTTTTTTTACTATTTTACAAAATATGCAGTCATTCATACGAGTATTGTAGCAGGTGTGATAAAATGAGGGAATGAATAATTATGCACTTCGGGAGCACATACAGATAGCGACAGATAGTGATGGTCTAGAAGTGTATCCTGAGCTTCTCCGCGAGCTACTCCGTGCTCGCGGTATCAAAACCTTTGAATCCGCCGAGCAATTTTTAAATCCAGACTACGACCGTGACAATCATCATCCGTATCGCATGAAAGATATGGAGCGCGCCGTCGAGCGAGTGCTTAAAGCGATAAAAGAGGGGCAGAAAATAATAATTTATAGTGACTATGATGCTGACGGCATACCGGGCGCTGTCGTCCTACACGATTTTTTCAAAAAAATCGATTTTCATAATTTTGAAAATTATATTCCGCATCGCACCGAAGAAGGTTTCGGTTTAAACATAGAGGCAGTAGAAAATTTTGCTTCGGTGGGAACACATTTGATTATTACAATAGATTGCGGTATTGCAGATGTGGCGCCAGTGCGTCGCGCTGTGGAGCTTGATGTGGACGTCATCATTACAGACCATCATGAGCCTGGGCTAGATATTCCTCCGGCTTATGCAATCCTTAATCCAAAACAAGCAGACTGCCAATATCCAGAAAAATTTCTTTGTGGTTCTGGAGTTATTTTTAAATTTGTTCAAGCTCTTATTTATACTGCGCGTCAGAGAGAGATGATAAAAGATATGCGACATGGATGGGAAAAATGGCTTTTGGATATGGTGGGCATAGCAACACTTTCTGATATGGTGCCACTTGTCGGCGAAAATCGTGTTTTTGCGTATTATGGTTTAAAGGTTTTGCGTATTTCTCCGCGTGTCGGATTGCTCAAACTTTTGCGAACGGTAAAAACCAATCAGCGACACATCACAGAAGATGATGTGGGTTTTATGATTTCTCCTCGTATAAATGCCGCTTCGCGTATGGGAATACCACATGATGCATTTAAATTACTTTCCACAAAAGATGAAGTTGAGGCGGGTATTTTGAGCGAACATTTAAATAATATAAATGACCAAAGAAAAGGAATTGTTGCATCAATGGTAAAAGAAATAAAAAAGACAATAGAAAAACGCATTGAAAACGGCACAATGAGAAAAGTTTTGGTGCTAGGCAATCCAGATTGGAAGCCGTCTTTGCTGGGGCTCGCCGCCAACTCACTTAAAGACGACTTTGGTTGTAATGTTTTTTTGTGGGGCAGAGAAAATGGGAGTGTGATAAAGGGCTCGTGTCGTTCGGACGGCTCAGCAAGTGTTGTTGCTATTATGGAAGGTGCAAAAGACTCTTTTATTGCTTTTGGTGGCCACAAAATGTCTGGCGGTTTTTCTGTGTCGCATGAAAAGATTCACACTTTAGAAGACGCTATTGTTGCTTCTTATGAAAAAATAATGAATGGGGACGCGTTTGAGCCAGAAAAAATTTTGATTGATAAAAAACTTTCTATTGATGATGTAAATTGGAATACTTATAAAATTGTAGAAAAACTAGCGCCTTTTGGTGTAGGTAATCCAAAGCCACTTTTTCTTTTTGAAAATGCGACGATAAAAGAAGCCAAGCTTTTTGGTAAAGAAAAAAATCACCTTGAGCTAAAGTTTATGAAAAAAGATGGCAAAGCAATACCAGCGATTTCTTTTTTTGCATCAGCCGACCGTAGAGAAAAACTTTGCGCTGGTATGAATATAAATCTAGTGGCAACACTTGAAAAATCAATGTTTAGAAATTTCCCCGAGTTGCGGTTGCGTGTGGTTGATATTATTATATAGCAATGAAACACGACATTATTATTTTTTCTGACGGTGCATCAAAGGGAAATCCGGGGAAGGGTGGCTGGGGGGCTGTGGTTGTCGTAGACAAAAAAGTGACCGAGCTCGGCGGTAGCATAGCGCATACAACAAACAACAAAATGGAGCTCACCGGCGCTATAAAAGCCCTTGAAAATATTGCGAGCAAGCAGGGGAGAAAACATGAAGACAAACATGAAGACAAACATAGCTCGATTATCATATATACAGATTCGCGATATGTTATAAACGGCATCACAAAATGGATTTCAGATTGGAAAAAACGCGATTGGAAAACTCTACAAAAAGATGATGTTGCCAACCGTGATTTATGGGAAGACCTAGACTCGCTTGTTCTAAATTTTGACGGGAAAATATCGTGGCATTATGTCGGGGGACACATCGGTATCATTGGCAACGAGCGCGTGGATGAAATAGCGACAGACTTTGCCGACGGGGGGAAAGTAAAACTATTTTCTGGCACACTTTCAGATTATGGTCGCGACATTTTAAACATTTCTTTTGATGAAGTAAAAAAGGAAATAAAAAATATAGACAATAGTCGCAAAAGTCGCTCACGTAGAAAAGCATACTCTTATGTTAGTCGTGTAGACGGACAAATAAAAACTCATAAAACTTGGGCAGAATGTGAAAGTCGCGTAAAAGGTATATCTAGTGCAAAATTTAAAAAAGCACTGAGTCCTAGTGAAGAAAAAATAATTATTTCGGAGTGGAGTAAATAGATTTTTATTCTACCTCTTTCCAAAGTTGAATATCATATGAGCCAGACTGTCCACTTGCAAAGCTGAGACTTGAAAGCGTGCTGTCATAAGTTACACTTGCTCCACCAGAAAGATTTACTTGGTTACCAATGAGTGCTTTTGCTGCAGTACCTCCAGACATACTTATCGTGCCGTTTTGGGCGACTATTATTACCGCACCAGCCCCCCCGTTCATTTGCACAGCATCTTGTGAAGAACATCCCTCACCAGTAGGACAAGTACTTAAAGTAATAAATAGAGGAAAGCTTCCCGTTTGTCCAGAACCAGCAAAAGTTCCTCCACTAGATATATCAAGTCTACCGTCTGCTATGATTACACCGCTTTGTGTGTCATATGAAGAATGAAGTCTGACTACTCCACCACTTTGCAGTGTGAGATTTCCGACTACCCAGAGACTACCTTTTAATATTAGAGCTGTTGAGCCGACAGTAATGTCACCCGATACTTTTATCGGGCCAGCAGTGAGTGTTCCTCCGGTAGATATTGAAATATTTCCTGTAACTTCAAGCGCACCGATATTTCCAGAATCTGAACTGATATTAACATTTCCATCAACTTTTACTTGGTTGGCATTAAATATACAGCCACCTTGTACTACGATATTTCCCGTCACCCAGACATCACCAAAATTTGCTGGTGTGGCAGAGTTGCAAGAAAGTGTAAGATTTCCCACCACTTTTTTTAGTGTAGAAGTTGTAGTACCCGTGTTTCCTATTGTGAGATTTCCTGTATATGTCCATCCGCCAGATATTATAGGAGAGATTTCCTCTGTTATTCCACCTTTCCACGTGGAGATGTTTTGGTCAGAAATAGGGAAGCTGATAGGGCTAGGGTCTGCTCGGCTTGTGTTACAAGCTTGGTTGTTTCCAGAACCAATTTGGCAGTATGGAATACCTGTTATCGTTGCATTACTTATGTCATATGCCCAAGCGTCATTATCTATACTCAAACCAGATATGACACCAGTATCACTACCCACAACCACATCAAAATATGCATCTAGCCCTGGTGGAGAAGTGTCTGAAAAAATGTTGTCAATGGTGTTGGTGTAGGTACCTGTTTTTGCAATTCCTCCAGCGTAGGAGTTTACAGATGCCCCCACTGTATAGTAATCGTTTTCTGATTGATAAGTTGTATCAAGTACTATCCAGTAAGTACTCCCTGGTGTGAGTGGTGGGATGGTAAGTGTTACCGCAATATATCCAAAAGAAGTTGAAATTTGAGTATTCGGAAGATTGACAGATGTGGTTGTTTTACCAGGGTTGCCAAAGTTGTCGTCGGCGATTCGTAAAGTAATATCATTTACTCCAGTACCCGAGCTTTTTTTAATATATACTCGAACTGCAGTTAGGGGATCTGATGTTGAAACCTGAAAAGTTTGAGCCATATCTTGTGGATAAATATTGTTTGAGTCTAGTCTGCCACCAAAACGTATTTCTTGTGTAGGAGGGAAAGCCGTGCCGCTGGTTTGGTTTGTTGAAGAGCTTATGATAGTTGCGGATACAGCGTCGCCTAGGTTTAAACCATTGTTTGCAATGCGTGATCCGCCACTGCCGACTATATCTCCATTTGAATACACCGCACCGTATACTGTAGAGCCACCAGTTATATTAAATCCTCCGTTGCCGGTAAATATAGCGTTGGTAAAAAGTACTCCAGCATCACCTACCATTCTTGCTTCTACTTTGCGTAGTGTCCCGCTTTTATTTCCAGATGCTGTTACCTTTTTTCCGCCGTCAATGTCCTCCACCGCTACGGTGATGTTCTCACCGTTTAAAGAAATGATTGACGAGTCTATTTTGCGTCCCGTTTTAAATTTATAAACGGCGTCTTCTATACCAGCTTCAGCCAAAAAGTAACTTTCACGAGATGTAAAAGATTGTGAAGCATTTTTCGCTTGAGTGAGCATCGGAGTGATAACACCAAATATTATTGTTAGAGAGATTATTATAAAAAATATTACCACCGTCATTACGATGTATCCTCCGTCGGCACCTTTTTTTTGTTTTAAAAACTTCATAAATATTTAATTTAAATACCGTATGAGCCACGGGGGACTACAGAAGTATAAAATTTTTTGGTTTGCTCGGTTTCTCCAATGCCAGATGTGATCACTAGCTCTATGCGTACTATCTGTGGGTTTGGTGGATTTGTAATCCAAAAGGCGAGACTTTGGACATTTACTTCGCTTGTTGTGAGTGGACCTATGTCTGTCGGACCCCTAAAGACATGCACGGTGCCGTCTACTGCGCGAGAAAATTTTATAACATCACCATTTGCATTTATCATTGTGAGAGAGCCCTCGCCGTTGTTTTCTAGTCCGGTACCCTCAGTACTTATCGTAGAGGCATTTCTTGATTCGGAAACAATGCGTTCTATGACGGCAATAGCATTGTCTTGAATGTTGCGAGAAGCTCTGAAACGCTTGTGCATTTCAATATTTATCATTATTAGATTTATTACAGTTAAAATGAGGACAGCGGCAAGCCCTGTATATACTATTGTTTCTGCCAAACTAAATCCTCTTTTTTTATTCACCATAATGGATATTGGTTATATAAGTAGACATCGTGCGGGTAGTGGTCGCGCCCTTGCGTAGCCAATCCACCGATACGGTTACTTTTCTTGTGTTTGGGTCGTCTGTGCCAACAGAAGCTATGTTAAAGCTTGCATTGCGTTTTACTATTTCAGATGTGTATGTTCGTAAAAATTTTTCGTCTATGTATACATTTGGAGTTGTTGTTGTCCATTCTTGGTCCCAAGCAAAGCTGTATGGTCCATTTGCGCCTGCTCCCACAAAATGGGAGCCCCAGTCTTTATCGCGCAAATATTTTATTATCTCAACACCTTCTTCTGCGAGTAGGGAAGCTTGAGTTTGTTCTATTGACATTGAAGACCGTACTAGAAAAGTTTGATGAGCGAGTGCAAGTGCAGAAATAAATACGACGAGTATGGATGCTCCAACAAGTGCTTCTACCAAAATTGCGCCTTTGCGTCTGTTCATACAATTATTGTACAATACCCGTTCCGTAAATAGTAATAAGTGTAGATGTAGACAAGCTGTAGTTATCTCTGATACCAAGGTTGCTTGTGCCAGCGTTTGAAGTTTCTCCAGTGAGTCTATTGAAAATAATATTTGCGCCACCACCCGCAATATTTTTATTTACGATTGAAGTTCCTCTGTTTAGAGGATATCTGATGTTTGTCGAAGTGTTTTGATTGTAAGTACTGCCGGCAAATACTGTTACTTCTAATGTTTCAAAATGCACACCCCAATGAGTGCCACTATCTCCGCTCAATGTTTTCGTGCGAGCTTGGATTACGGCAGCTTTTATCGCGTCTACACTTGCATTTGTTGCACTGCGCTGGTTTAGTGCAACAAATGAGCCAATAGAAATACCTAAAATCGTCATTAAAATGGCGATGACGGTCAAAACTTCCACAAGTGTAAAACCTTTTTTATACATAGAGATTTTCTAAATTATATCAGAAAAAAGCTCGCTGTGTTTGGTTTTATCTTTTCTTTATCTTTTTTTGATACCGAATGTGCATTATTTAGTAATGCGACAGATTTTTGTGTATGTTTTGCTCGGTGGTTTTTTGATGGGGGTGGGTGTAAACACCTTTTTGCAGGTTGGTGTTTTTAAAGCCCTCTGTGTATTTGTGGTTTGTTTTTGTTTTTTGCTCGGCGCTTTTTGTGTGCGAAAAAAGTTGGCAACTTTTTTTCTTGTGGCGCTTGCGATGTTTTCTGTGAGCGCTGGTATTTTGCGATATTCTTTTACACTTGCCAGTCCGCCTGACGATTTTCTTGAAACACATGTAGAAAAAGATGTTGAGTTTTCGGCTCTAGTGGTAGAACAACCAGATGTGAGAGAGACTTCTATGCGACTGACACTTTTGCCTAGATATTCTGATTTAGAGACACGAGATATTTCGTATGGCTCACATAGAATTATTGTTTCAGTCGGTTTAGATTTTGTTTTTTCATACGGAGATGTTGTTTCTGTTTCTGGGGTTTTGGCTCGGACAGAAAATTTTGAGACAGATACAGGTAGAGAGTTTGATTATGTATCATATCTAGCGAAAGATAATATTTTTTATCAAATGAATCAGCCCAAAATCGCCCTTGTTGCACAGGGCGAAGGCAACTTTTTTAAACGCCACCTCCTTCGCTTCAAAAAAGTTTTTGTTGAAAGTTTGCGTAGTTCCATTCCAGAGCCACAGTCGTCGCTTGCATCTGGCATTTTGCTCGGCGAAAAACATTCTCTGGGCAAAGAGCTCACGCTAGCGTTTAGACAGACTGGTCTCGTGCATATTATCGTGCTTTCTGGATACAACGTCACAATCGTTGCCGACTGTATTGTAAAAATCTTTTCTTTTTTACCCAAAATGGGTGGGTTGATAGGCGCGGTATTTGGTATTGTTGCTTTCGCTGTCATTACGGGCGCGGGAGCGACGGTCGTGCGCGCGTCTGTGATGGCATGCATTGTGCTTGTTGGCAGATTTTTTGGAAAAGAATACGATATTATGCGTGCGCTTTCTCTCGCTGCGACACTGATGGTCTTTCACAACCCGCGAATTCTTTTGTCCGACCCGTCTTTTCAACTTTCATGTCTGGCAACATTTTCATTGGTCGCACTTTCGCCGTATTTTGAAAAGCGTTTGTGGTTTTTGACAGAAAAATTTCAGATTAGGGCATGCGTGGCTTCTACTCTAGCAACACAAATTTTCCTTTTGCCACTTCTCGTATATATGACGGGGATGATTTCTGTTATTTCACTGGTCACAAATCTACTAATATTGCTCGTAGTGCCTGTTGCGATGGGTATGAGTTTTCTTGCAGGTATTGCTGGTTTTTTCGGCTCATTTGTCGGCTCTATTTTTGGATATTTTGCGTATCTTTTTTTGGAGTACATGCTTTTGGTCGTTGAGATTTTTTCAAAATTACCATTTGCGTATTTTATGTTGCCACAGATTTCTTCTTGGCTAGTCTTGGCGTTTTATGCAATTTTTGCGGTTGTGTATGTGAAGAAAAAAATTAAAATTAATGAAAAAACAGGCTTCGCAGGCGGGTAGCCGAGACGGAGCAAAAAGCAAGCTTGCTTTTATGCGTGCTGTTTTTTTATTGATTTTAATTTTTTTCTCACTTCACAACCTCAAAGTTCTTTTCAATCACACCCCAGTTTAAATTAGCAAAAAATGCCTCAATATATTTTTTCTTTTCAGATGTTGGATAATCATAAACAAAAGCATGTTCCCACATATCGAGAGCTAGTATTGGCTTTAGACCTATTAGCTGTCCGAGATGTTGTTCTTCTACCCAAGTGTTTACGAGCTGTCCTGCTTGGTTGTCATAGTAGAGCATCGCCCAGCCGATACCTCGTGTGAGAGCTATTGATTTAAACATTGCAAGCCATGAGTCAAAGCTTCCAAACTGCACTTCAATCATTTTCTTGAGTTCGCCGTCGGAGAGCGCCACTGCACCACCCTCAAGACTTTTAAAATAATATTCATGATTTCTCATTCCATTAAATTCAAAACCAAGCCGTCGTTGTATTTCTCCGAGCACATACGTATTTTTTTCGCTATCCGCACGCAATTCATTTATCTTTTCAAAAATAAGATTTGTGTTTTTTACATATCCCGCATAAAGCTTGAAATGCTCCTCAATGTTTTTTGCAGAAATACCCGCAAGCTCACCGATATTAAATTTTTGTTCTGTGTATGGTTTCATATATCTAATATATCATTTTTTTAGCATATGATGCGGTTTATAAAAAAACGACCTTATCTTTTCGCCATTCTAGCCCTGACTATTGGCAGTGCTCTTGTCTGGTTTCAGGTTGTACAGCTCGCACCAAGTGGTGTGCTCAGGGTTGCAATGCTCAATGTCGGACAAGGCGACGCTATTTTTATAGAAACACCAAACGGCAATCAGATACTCATAGACAGTGGTACGGGTGCCAAAATAATAAAAGAACTCTCACAGCAGATGTCATTTTTTGATAATTCAATAGAGATGATTGTTGTGACCAATCCAGACAAGGATCATATCGGTGGATTTATTACTGTGTTGAAAAAATACGATGTCGGCGTGGTCTTGGAGCCGGGGACTATTTCAAATACTGCCGTGTCAAAAAACTTGGGGAAAGCGATAGATGCAGAGGTTGCTCTCGGTGCAAAAAGGATAATCGCCAGACGCGGTATGGATTTTCTTTTAGATACCGATGTGCATTTACTAATACTTTTTCCCGACAAAGACGCTTCAAAAATGTCTACAAACGACGGCTCAATAATAGCAAAGTTGGTTTATAAAAATACGTCGGTGATGCTCACTGGTGATGCGCCAGAAAAAATAGAAAAATATTTAATAGAGCTGGAAAATATAGCAGAAACCACAGGCGCGTTTGCTTCTACGAGTATTGCAAGATTAGACAGCGATATTTTAAAAGTCGGACATCACGGCTCAAAAACTTCTACTGGCGATGTTTTTATCAAAGCCGTATCGCCACAGTACGCCCTCATATCTGTCGGAAAAAATAATCGTTACGGACACCCAACACCAGAAACACTCGGTCGTCTGTCCGCACACGGCGTGCAAACACTCGTCACTGCGCAGGACGGCACGATAATTTTTGAATCAGACGGGGAGAGGTGGCACAGGAAATAAAGCCGAGAAAACGACTTGGTTGTAAAACACCATTACAAATGATGAGCGGTGCACTTCAAGGTTGAATGTACCGGAGGAAATTTGACGAATCCAATTTTACTAGATACTATTCTGCACGGAACAGTGTCGCCCACACTACCTGAAATGAGTCGTCCTTTGCATGATGACCATGCTTTGGATTGCGGGATGAACCCGCCAACTTCACATCTAGGGCATTGAGGTCTTTGTCATGAAATTGTATCACTATCTTTCGTCGCCTGATTTTCCGTCGCCTAAACCACAAAACCACATTTCTTCAGAATTGGTGAACAAATTCTGCAGATTTCATGGTTTCGGAGATTATCGCCTGATCCTCCTGTCGGAGGTTCGCTATAACATTCTTAACCGTCTGCGGTTGATAAGTCTGTGGTTGTCTTTGGCGTTGATTCTTGCTTTGTTTGGTATCGCAATAGCATCGCGGTATTATGTTGAGTCATCATCTTTCCACAACACAGTTTTCATTGCCGTATCGGTTTTACTTTTAGGAGTAATAGCTTTCAAAGCAATGATTGCGCCAGGCCTCAATTTTATTAAACGGTGTGAACCACACATAATGTGTCTTGAGGCCATTGAATGGTTGCGTGATTATGTACACAATTCAGGTGAGTTTTTTTTCACCCTAGGTGACGTGGACACTACAAAGCATGTTGTTGGAATAAAAATGACTCGTCACGCAAAAAGAATTATTGAAGCAAGGCGGATGGTTGATGTTGTTTCCGCGCGTAACGACGAGATGAGGGTAGACGAATGGTCTACGACTCACAAATTA
>JBCLGW010000012.1:0-13544 GCA_039740835.1 Parcubacteria group bacterium
TCGTACCATCTGATATAGAAAAAGAACAAAATCCGCGTTCACGAAGTGCAAAATTGAGAGTTATTTTAAAATTATAAAATCATGAAAGAAAAAATTATAGCATTAAAGGAAGAAAGGGTGGTCGTATGGGCCTTGCTATGGGTAATCCTCGCACTTTTTATACTTTACGTATATTTCATGAATGAAACTGTTTTTAACGTCGCAAAAAGAGTGCATGCAGAGCAAGAATTCGCTTCTCTAAACTCTAAAATGAGTGAATTAGAGTTTGAAAATATTTCAATGAGAAACAATATAGATATAGATTTAGCTTACGCTTTGGGCTTCAAAGACATAAAAAATCCACGATACATTTCACAAACACCATACACAGCTCAAGCTATTGGTAACCCTATTCAATAATCAAAGGCCTAAATGAAGCCGAATGTCTTCCGAATCAGAGTGCTCTTTGGGTTCATCTTGTTGATTGCATGTGTTTTTGCTGTGCGTCTTTATACGATACAGGTTATCGGTGCAGAAAAATATTCTGATAAAGCCAACAAACAAAGCAAAAAACCAATCTCAAATATTTTCAACAGAGGCACTATTTATTTTACAAAAAAAGACGGCGGCACTGTGTCTGCGGGCACACAAAAAACTGGTTTTATCGTTGCTATAAATCCGAGCACGATAAAAGACGCTGACGGCACCTACGACAAACTTTTTGAATATATTCCAACTTTAAACAAAGAGTCTTTTATGGCTCGGGCAACAAAAAAAGATGACCCGTATGAGGAGGTTTTCAAAAGACTAGACGAAGACAGCACAAACAGAATAGTTTCTGCAAAAATTCCTAACGTAAATCTGTATAAAGAAAAATGGCGTTTTTATCCGGGCGAGTCTATGGCATCGCATGCTCTCGGTATTGTTGCGTACAAGGGTGACGAGCTCGGCGGTAGATACGGCCTTGAAAAATTTTACGAAAACACATTGCAAAGAAAAAATGAATCTACATACATAAACTTTTTTACAGAAATATTTTCAAATATAAAAAGCTCGCTGTCTTCTGAAAGTAAAATGGAGGGGGATATTGTGACGACGATAGAGCCGTCTGTGCAGGCTTTTTTTGAGCGCACACTCGAGCAGATAAATTCAAAATGGTCTTCGGAATACACTGGTGGTATTATCATCGACCCCAAAACAGGCGAAATAATAGCAATGGGAATGTATCCGACATTCAACCCAAATAATTTTCAACAACAAAAAAACTCTGCGATATTTTCAAATCCTCTCGTCGAAAATGTGTACGAAATGGGTTCTATTATCAAGCCCCTGACAATGGCGTCCGGTATTGATAATGGAAGCGTGACTTCTGCGACCACATACGACGACAAAGGTTCTCTGACTTTAAACAACAAAAAAATCTCAAACTGGGATGGCAAGGCGCGTGGTGTAGTGTCGATGCAGGAGGTTTTAAATCAGTCTTTAAACATTGGCGCTGTATTTGTGATGCAAAAAATGGGCAAAGAAAAATTTTCAGAATATATGCTTAATTTTGGTCTAGGAGAAAAGACAAATATTGATTTACCAAATGAATCTTTGGGTATCGTAGAAAATCTAAAAAGTCCGCGAGATATAGAGCATGCGACCGCATCTTTTGGACAAGGTATCGCTTTCTCGCCAATGGCTACGGTGCGCGCCATGTCGGTACTTGCAAACGGCGGGACACTCATCACTCCGCATTTAGTTTCAAAAATAAATTACACCAGCGGTCTTTCCAAAACAATTTCTTCTGTCAATGGTAGACGAGTTATAAAAGCAGAGACATCTGAAGCGATTTCAAGAATGCTTGTTGAGGCGGTAGATTCAGCAAAAATATACGGAAAAATAAGAATTCCAAACTACAATATCGCCGCAAAAACAGGTACAGCTCAGATTGCAAAAAAGGAGGGTGGCGGTTATTATGATGACCGGTTTCTACATTCATTTTTCGGCTATTTTCCTGCCTATAACCCTCGCTTTTTAGTCTTTTTGTATACATACTATCCAAAAGGAATTGGGTTTTCTTCAGAAACATTGCCGACACCATTTATGACCGTCGCTCAGTATCTCATCAACTATTACGAGATACCGCCAGATCGCTAATTTTTTCTCAAAATGAAACAGATAATAAAAAAAATAATTGTATTTATACTTATCGCCGAAGCAAAGCTTGTACTCAAAAAGTACAAGCCAAAAATTGTTGCAATCACGGGTAGTGTAGGGAAAACTTCTACAAAAGATGCGACCTATACAGTGCTCTCTCAATTTTTCTTTGTTCGCAAAAGTGCAAAAAGTTTCAACAGCGAAATCGGTGTGCCACTGACAATACTCGGTTGTCCAAACGGTTGGAACAATCCCGCGCAGTGGATAAAAAATATTTTTGAAGGGCTTGCTTTGATATTTTTTCCAAATCTATATCCAGATTGGCTAGTACTCGAAGTCGGAGTAGACAAGCCGGGTGATATGGAGTTTATTACATCTTGGCTCAAACCAGATGTTGCTGTTTTGACCCGTCTCAGCAAAGTACCGGTGCATGTGGAGTTTTTTAAATCACCACAAGAAGTAATGGAAGAAAAAGGCAAACTTTTATTTGCGGTAAAGCCAGACGGTGTTGTGATTTTGAATGCAGACGACGAAGATGTTTTAGATTTTAAAGGGAAAATTTCAGCGCGCACGATTCTTTTTTCAATGAACAATGAAGCAGATCTGAAAGCTTCAAACTACGAGACTTTGTATGAGGGTGAAGAGGGAAGTCGTACACCTGTCGGTCTTTCTTTTCGTTTAGACTATGGCTCAAAAAGTTTGCCTGTTTCTATAAAAGGCACGCTCGGAGAGCATCATGTCTATACAGTTCTCGGCGCTTTGGCGGTGGGAGTTTCTCAGGGATTAAACTTAGTAGAGCTTGTGGATGCTTTGGCTTCGTACGATACTCCGCCGGGGAGAATGAAAGTTCTTGGGGGAATAAAAAACTCGGTGATTTTAGATGACACTTACAATTCTTCACCGGTTGCTTTGGAGTCGGGACTTGATACTCTTGCGTCTGTTGATGGAAAAAGAAAAATAGCAGTGCTCGGCGATATGCTTGAGCTTGGAAAATATTCTACAGATGAACATCGTCGCATTGGAAAACACATTGCAAAAACAGCAAAACTTTTGGTCACTGTGGGTTTGCGCGCGCGGTTTTTTGCAGAAGGCGCATTAGAAGGAAAAATGAAAGAAAAAAGCATTGTGCGTTTTGAAGATTCTCGTCAGGCAGGGGAATATTTGAAGAAAGTGATAAAAAGGGGGGATGTGGTGCTCATAAAGGGCTCACAGTCTATAAGAATGGAAAGAGTGACCGAAATGCTTTTGGCAGAGCCAGAACGCGCAGGCGAGCTTTTGGTGCGTCAGGAGGAGGATTGGCTCAAGAGATAGAGAAAAGAAGGGGCAAAGAAAGGGTGCTCGCTCCGCTCGCGCCCACCCTAGATTTTCGCCATAAAATCAGTATAATTGGCGCTGTATTGGCCTTATCGTCTAACGGTTAGGACGGAAGCTTCTCAAGCTTCAAATCCGGGTTCGATTCCCGGTAAGGTCACAAATCGAAACTTCGGCAAAAACGAGAGGGCGGCCTCGATCCTATTGCTGAACACACCGCCTTGCCCACTTAACTTAACTATTTACACATGCTACAATTTCTTTAATGATGTCGAATCGGCAGGAAATTACAAATTAAATATAAAATTATGGAAGGAGAAAAATTTGACCCAAGTAATCCGAAATACAAAAAGGTGGAAGACCTACCTGTCGCAGAACAGGACAAATTTACCGATGTCGAAGGAGGTTTTGTGCAAAAGACGGCAACCGACAAGCCGGGGAAGCATCCTAGAAAAATCTATGCAAGCGATAATACTTATGGAACATCGCGTGAAGAAGAGGCACGAGAGTTTAATTATTATGTTACCAATAAAGATTTTCTAATCAACGAAGCACCCAAGCTGATTCAGGATGAAGATTTTTATAAAGGAATAGTTCCTGTTGCGGAAAAACTCGGTGTCAAAGAACGTGATGATATTCTCAGCACGCTTGAGAGCCTTTCTCGTATACTTCTCAAAATAACAAATGAGTTCGACGAAGATGCCCTTCCAATTCTGAAGGCAGTAACTAATTCACTTATTCAATTTAAGGATGTTTCTTATCAGGTTTGGTCACATACAGTCTGCCATCCAATTGAAACGTATGGCAGGCGCACATCATTTCTTGACACTCCCCAATCTCGAGAAGTATTGACTGAACTTGTTGATGAGAGTGTAAAGAGACAGAAAGAAGTACTTGATCTTGGATGTTCAGATCGAATCCTAAGTCCTATCGTGACATATAACCTCGTCGAAGCTGGCCTAGATAATTTAGAAGCTCCCTTTAGATACAAGCCTGAGAGTCTTGGTGACAGTAAGTATGTAGCAATCTTGAAGAACGGACTAGGTGATGAATATTCTTACAACATAAAGGCATTTCTTGATTCAAATTCACCCCTCGAGTATTACCGGCTTATCCTTGAAAAAGGAAGCGAACTCCCTAGTTTTTTAACTCCTGAGAGGCAAATTGAACTATTGCAATCCCTCGAAAAACATCTTACGCGAGAAATTGTTGATGATTATGTAAGGAGAGTCTACCATCCGAATGGGAAGGACACCACTTATGCAGAGTTGCTCCAAAGTCTTAAAGAATCAAGAGAGGCACACGAAGTAATTAAAGGAGTCTACGTGGATGTGGAGGATACGCTTATCCAACAAAATTATAACGGACGCGGACTTAATGAAAGCCTTGTCGAGGGATTGAATAAACTAGCAGATGAAGGGAGAGATATTATAATTTTTACGGGAGGAGACGCCGAGGTGCTTGGTGAGGAGTTGAAGAGACTCGGATTACCGGAACGTTTCCTGCCAGTGCGTTCCAAAAAAGATTATCGTGGGAAGGTGCTTGAAGTTCTTGTTGACGATACACCTCCAGAATATCAAGGATTCAAAACGCTTAAATTACTCCACCCGGACGATTCATTGTTTTAGTAAATTAATTTTCCTTTGTTTGTTTTGGGTATGGGTGGCGGGCTCGGTCAGGTGTATAATTCCTAAGTCTCATAAAATACGCTAAACTAACTACATGACAACTTACCAAATAAACTTAAAATATCCGTGTTCTCTTGATGTTGATTTCATTGTTGAAGGTGACAGTATTGAAAATACTATCAATAATTCAATACAAAAAATTAAAGATAACAAATACGATGTTTCTTTTTACTCTTTTGATAAGATAAAGGATAATCTAAAACTATTAAAAGAGCTTCTTTTGCCTGCTCTCCAGATGGTTGGAGGGACAGATAAAGAAATGACTGATTTTGGATATCAAAAAATGTTTGAACGATGGAGACATGAAGACGGCTTTCTTCCAGAAGATTTTGTACCAGCAGATGTCGCAAGTGATACGCGGGCTCCGAGGAGACTGCCACCTTTTGGTAAATGATTCGCTGCGCCCATTTTTTTCTACAAAAAAAAGATTAGGGAAACAATAACTCTTTATAAATCAAAAGGGGTAAAACTTGATTTTATTTCGTATGAATCCATGGGAATAAACCCAGTACTTGCTATGAAACAAACAATCAATGAATGGACACAAATGTTCGCTTCATGATAACAATAATAATAGCCCAAGAGACCCCTCCACCTTACTGTTTCTACGTGCCCCACACTCGCGGAGCTTCGAAAAAAGTTAAATTAACGAGAGTTTTTTAGAAGTTTAACAGCGAACATCCAAAGTTTTTCTGATTGTTCAGAAAGGTTGTGTAAACTATTTCTTAATTCTTTACTTTTTTCTTCCATTTCTTTATTTTGCATTTCAATTGGTAATTTTCTGCCGTTTTCTTGAGCTGAAATAGAAAAACTTTTTGCTCCAAATGCAAGCTTCTCCAAATTTTGAGGATTTTCTCTTATCATAGAAGTTTGCTGAACTTTGAAATCATCAAATAACCTCGCGAGTTTGTTTATGTCTTCGATAAGTTTAGTAACAGAATCTATATCAATTTTTCCTTCAAAACTCTTTAGATTTTTTATACTAGACGCCATCATTTGAAAATGATCATTACTTTGCAATTGAGTTAATCTATCTTGTTGTCTTTCGTAAAGAGCATCAAGCATTGTTTTTGATTTGCTTGAAATGTCGTCCATTGCTATTCTCAAATTTCCTTCAAATTTTTTCGTGTCTTCATTTTGAGATTCTTGACTAACTTCACTCATTTTATTTTTGTGTTCTAGGTCAGATTTTTCTTTATTAAGTTTCGCAATAGAATCTCGATCATTTTTTATAGACGGAGGAACTTCGTCGGTCGGAGGTAATCCTAATCCACCCCTTATTTCGTTAATTTCACCTTGAGTATTTTGTATATTTTCTTCCTTTTTTGCCACTGTCTCATTTATACTCGATAGACGAATTGCAGGATCCTCTTCTTTGGAACTTTCAATTTTCTCTTCTTGTTTTTGTTCAAGATTTTTCTTTTGTCGCTCAATTTCTTCAGGAGTGAGATTTTGGGGAATTTCTTTATTTTCCATATTTTCATTTTAACACGAAATATGGAAAATCAAGAAATGGCAAGCGATGATATTCAGTATATAAATCCTAAAAACTGAGAAGAATTTCCCGTGGTTTTTGAAGAATTGAGGAAGTCCAATTTTAAGATACTTAGGTTCAGGTAACTAATGCAATAATTAAGTATTAATTAACTTAACTATTACGAAAATGAAAAAGTATAAAACCCACTTTATTTTTTGTGCGCATATTTTGCGTTAAAATAATTATGCTGTAAAATAATTATGTGATTAAAAAAATCTTTTTAGGTTTCGCCATACTCGTTGTACTCGTCGGCGCATATGGTTTATGGAAACCGCTTCCTGATGGACTCCAAATCGAGAGTCAAATTTATCATGTACCCAATTCTGCTGTGCATTTTTATAGCGATAAAACACATACAGACACAAACGGGGTGAGGCACTTTAACCAGCAAATATTCGACGAGGCGTTTAAAATGATTCAAGAAGCAAATCATTATATTCTGCTCGATATGTTTTTATTCGGTGATTTTCTGGGCACGGCCACCACATCTCACAGACAACTTTCAAAAGAGCTTACTGACGTGCTCATTGAAAAGAAGAAACAAAACCCAGAAACAATCATCCAAATCATTACTGACCCAATTAATCTGGTGTACGGAGGATATCAACCACCCTACTTTAACGCACTCGTGGCAAATGGTGTTTCTGTAATAGTGTCAAATCTCGTCCCGCTTCGCGACAGTAATCCCATTTACAGCGCGTTTTGGAGAACTTTTTTCCAATGGTTGCCCGACAGTGGAACGGGGAATTTTTTACCAAACTTGCTAGATGCCCGCAAACCCAAAATGAGCATCCCTGCGTATTTGAATGCGTTAAACTTCAAGGCCAATCACCGAAAGGTGCTTATGACCAATTACACGAAAAACAACAAGACTGGTTTTTCAGTGCTTGTTACATCAGCCAATCCTCATGACGGTTCAAGCGCGCACAGCAACATCGCGATAAAAGTGGACGACCATCTTTGGAAAGACATGCTAGAAAGCGAGCGGGCTGTAGCAAATTTTTCCGATATTCCTTTTATGGAGCCGCAAGAAGATTTACTTGATTTAGTCACAGATAATGATGGTGATGTTAAGGTTCAATTATTAACAGAGAGGGCGATTAAAAAGAAAATACTCACTCTTCTAAATAAATTGGACACTGGTGATGCTTTTGATATGGCAATGTTTTATATCTCTGACAGAGATATCGTGCGAGCGCTTAAAGGAGCCGATGAGCGAGGTGTCACAATCCGAATCTTGCTCGACCCCAACAAGGATGCTTTTGGCAGAGAGAAAAATGGCATTCCAAATAGACAAGTCGCCAATGAGTTGATAAAAAACACAAACGGGAATACTAAAATACGTTGGTGCGACACCCGTGGCGAGCAATGCCACAGCAAAATACTTATTTTCAAGAGTGGCGACGACTACTCTATTATACTGGGGTCTGCAAACCTTACTCGTCGTAATCTTGATAACTTCAATTTGGAGACAAATGTGTATGTTTCTGGTTCTGGGTCAGTGACGGCAATTGCCGACGCCATCCAATTTTTCAATACCAACTGGAATAACGATGGTGAAAAGTTGTATTCAACGGTATACGATACTTATGCTGACGGAAGTTTCGGCAAGACCATTTGGTATCGCCTAGGCGAGTTTACTGGTATGAGTCGTTATTAAACAATTTTACTTGCTACAGCTTGGAGAAAAGTTCGCGCAAAGGTTGATTTATTAGCTTTCTGCTATAATCAAAAAATGGAATCCATTACGATAATAAGAGAAAAAATATTGGAGAAAATAAAAATAGTATTCGAGGAAATTGCCATTGAAGGCCACCTTTCTGGGTCAATGGCTCGAGGCACCTCTGATATTTATAGCGATATTGATATTGGATTTACATTTAAAGACGATGGTATCGCAGAGATATTAAAAAACCGATTTGATTACTATTCTCAAATCGGAGACATTATTCATATATGCGAACCACCACAAAACGCTCCAGTTAATGGAATTCAATCTTCAGTAATATATAAAACAAAAGCTGGTTTAATTGTGGTTGACTATTCACTCTCTCCGCAATCAACTTCGTTTGCATTTGATGGAAGTAAGAAGTTATTTGGAGAAATAACTCTACCAACTGGTGATTTAAGATATAACCCTAAAAAAGTTGTTGTTTCAGAAACCTACCGAATTGATTTTTTTATTTCAATAATATTTGGTTCAATCAAGAAACTTTTGCGTAATAATGAAGATGCATTAGAATTTCTTTTTGATCAGTATGCAAACCTCAAGGAACGATACAGCATTCCTGTTAAAGAGCTTACAAGTATTGAAAATACGATTGGGTCACTTGAAGAGGTTATTGTGAATATTAAGAAGGTAGCTAATAAAAAACAACAAAGAACGCTCGTTGAAATTGAAACTTGGGTAGGGATGAGCGCAAAGTAGTAGATAAAATCGCATTGATTGCTATAATAAACTTATATTTAAATAAATTTAAAAAAAATATGGAAACAAAAAATAATACTTTGGTTGTTGGATTATCAACTCTTGTTGTGGGTCTTCTCGTCGGTTATTTTATGAGCGCGGGTCGCGGAGCATATGAACAGGCGCCGATTTCAACATCTTCTGGAATGCACGGTGCTATGAGTGGAATGATGGTGGGTCTAGAAGGCAAGACGGGGGATGCTTTAGATATGGCGTTTCTCGATGGAATGATAGTGCATCACGAAGGTGCTGTGGAGATGGCACAAACGCTTTTAGGGAGTACAAAACGCCCAGAACTCATAAAGCTCGGTAATGATATTATTACCGCCCAGACACAAGAAATACAAATGATGAAAGATTGGCGCAAAAAATGGTTTAATCAATAATCACGCAAATCCGCAAATCCCGCAAGATTTTTTTATGAAAATTCCAATACGTGTACCAGATAGTGGTTTTTATTATCACTACAAACATGATGTAAATGGTGCAATAAATAATTATGCATATGAGATGGTGGGAGTAGGTGTGCACACCGAAGATGATTGTCGTGATGAAGATGCAAACATGGTTGTGTATCGGCCACTGTACGAAGCATCTGTTTTTAAAGCAGGAAAACTTTTTGATCTGCGTCCGCTTGAAATGTGGATGGGGGATGTAACAAAAGATGGCAAAACTTTTCCACGATTTCAAAAAATTACTGACCCAGCTGTTATTTCTGAGTTGGAAAAAATCAAAAACCAGATGTATTTTTAGGGGCGGTTTAGTATGTACATGCGTGCGTGTTGACAAAGAGTTAAACTAATGTAATATCTACAAGAGATACAGTACAAAAAGCGTTCCAAACATCAGACACCGCAAATCTTAATCAAGGAGACAGACATGAATATGTCCGTATTGAAAAAAGGAATGAAGAAGTCGCAGGTCATAAACGCCGTGACGTTTGGTCGTAGGGATGCAGAGGAAATTATTGAGAGCATTATTGAACGACACAAATCCGTTGATTGTGTCGACAGCACAAAAGCAATCGGAGTGGTCCTTTTGCTCGACCAGTGGAACATTCGTGGAAAGGATGTCGTGACTCTTTGTAGGGTTGTTTCTGGGGGCTACATCATGAGGATGGTCGCTATTCTCTTGGCTTCCGAACACCACCTTGCTGGAATGAGTCCAGAAAAGCTGTTGGATATCATTCAAGACAACACCGTGCTCACTAACCACAGGAAGCTACTGTACGAAGTGAGGATAATGTTTCCTGAAATGAAACTCAAGAGTGGCTGTGGTTGATATTCGCTCTCGTCTGCAAAAAATGCAAACAAACGCCCCGGCCGAAAGGACCGGGGCGAAACTTTTGTATTTGTAATTTTATATAAAAAAATACACAAAAGAAAACAGACCCTCCGCTAGAAGGGTCTGTGTTTTTTAGGGCTCCATTCCTGGGAGGTATGGAGCTTTGTTGGCGACGGGCGGTCGCTGCGCTGGTGGCTCCGCTGGGTCCATAATGGGTCTATCTTGCGCACGTCGTTTGTTGTTTGCACGTACAGAAGCCCCCCTTTTTCCAAGCTCCGACAAGATTTGCCGTCGGAGCTCAAGGTCTGTCAGGTGATATTTGTTCATCACCGTCCAGACAGCCAATGAAATCGTGAGCCTGTTGAATTTCACGAGTCTCATTACCTCGGTAGCGAGTCTTTCAACCCGTAAATTTTGTGCCATCTTGCACCTCCTTCTGAAAAAGAAATAATACAATAACACAACGATACAAAGAGACCGCCCCCTTGTAGAACATCCTTTGTACACACTATCACACAAAGCTTATTTAGTCAAACAAGCTTTCCACGACTGTTTTTACATCCGCACCGTCGGCTTTGCCTTTGAGCTCTTTCATTATCGCGCTCATGAGCATTCCCATTTTTGATTTGTCGGTAACACCCATTTCTGTCTTTTTTTGTATAGCTACAGCGCGCACGTCGTCTATGCTCATCATTGCAGGAATGTATGTTTGTAAAATATTTAACTCTGCCTGCTCGGAATCGGCGAGGTCTTTGCGTCCACCTTTTGTAAATTGTTCAATAGAGTCCTTGCGCTGTTTTACAGCTCGACGGATGACATTTAGAGTATCTTCGTCAGAAAGCTCTTCTTGGGGTTTGCGTTTCATTGCTATCACTTCGTTTGTAAAAGAGGCGACTAATCCACGCAAAACACTGAGTCGCACAGCTTCTCTTGCAAGCATTGCCACTTTTATTTCATCTCGTATTTTTTGATGTAATGACATATCTTTATTTTTTTAGGTATACGGATAGTATAACAATTTGGTATAATTTTCATATGTCAGTTGAAACCCTTTTTTTAATTTTACTTTTGGCCCTTCTCGGCAACGCTCTTTTTGTGTGGATGATGTTTAAGCGTGTGGGCGAGAAAAAAGAAGAGCCAAAAAACGACACTGGATTTAATTTACTTTTACAGCAGATAAATGAGCTCACTCGCACCGTTGATTCAAAAATGGGTGAGACAACAAAGCAAGTCAATGATTCTATGCGCAGTCAGTTTTCGGAGTCAGCGCGACTCATTCGCGAGGTGACGCAGGGCCTCACCAAGCTAGACGAGACCAACAAACAAGTCGTATCTTTTGCCGACCAACTCCAGTCTTTGCAGGATATTTTAAAAAATCCAAAACAGCGTGGCATTGTCGGTGAATATTTTTTAGAAACACTTTTAAAAAATGTACTTCCTCCCGGCTCGTATCAGATGCAGTATGCTTTTGCTAATGGTGATATCGTAGACGCAGTGGTCTTTGTGAAAGACAAAATTATACCGATTGATTCAAAGTTTTCGCTTGAAAACTATAACAGAATTGTTGAAGAAAAAAATGAGGCGGAGCGAGAGAAACTAGAAAAGATTTTTGTTAATGATTTAAAAAATCGTATTCAAGAAACGGCAAAATATATCAGGCCGTCAGAAAATACACTAGACTTTGCTTTTATGTTTATCCCACACGAAGCGATTTATTATGACCTTTTGATAAATAAAATCGGCGCGCTGAAAGAAGATACGGAAAATCTCATTCAGCGTGCGGCTGGTAAGCACAAAGTTATCATCGTCTCGCCGACATCATTTTTGGCTTATTTACAGACCGTGCTTCAGGGTCTAAAAGCGATGCAAATAGAAGATACTGCAAAAGATATTATCAAGCGCGTGGATGACCTCGGCAAGCATTTAAAAAGTTATGAGGATTATCATCAAAAAATGGGCAATGCTCTCGCGACGACGATAAACCATTTCAACGCAAGCTCAAAAGAGTACAAGAAAATAGACAAAGACGTCCTGCGTATTACAGGGCAGGCGATAGGTATAGAGGCGCTAGCCATAGACCGTCCAGATCAGGAGGAGTAGGGTTTTGAGGGCTATTTCTTGCATTTTTATGACATTTATGTAGAATATTAGGACTATGGAATTTGCGATTATTCAAACAGGAGGCAAGCAATATCAGGTAAAAGAAGGTGACACGGTCACTATTGAAAAGCTTGCTGGAGAGTTTAAAGCTGGCGACAAAATCATCTTTGATAAGGTTTTGCTAGTGGACAATGGCAAAGACACAACTATCGGTATGCCTTTTATAAACGGGGCAAAAGTAGAGGGAACATTTACAGAGGCGGGACGAGCAAAGAAAGTTGTTGTGATAAGATTCAAGCAAAAAAGCCGATATCTAAAGAAAAACGGTCACCGACAGCCATTTTTTAAGGTAAAAATCGACGCAATAAAGTAAGTGAAAAAATCGCCAGATGGGCGGTTTTTTTGTTAAAGGAAAGGTTAAAGGGGGTTGTCATAGTTTATTTGTTAGCTTACTCGCTGTACTGTATACCTGTAGGTATGGGTCCAATAATGTTGGCCTTGGATTGAGGATACAAAACTGTAAGCTATTACTGCCCACGTACCTTCCATTGCTGTTGATAAACTAAAAAAGACGCTAGTCGATAGAGCGATAGTGAAGCCTCCTATAGGATATAATCTTACTGCAGGTACTAAAACTGTACCTGATGTCCCCGTTAGTAGCGTACCAAAGAATAATGGTGTATGCTGTTGATAATTATTTGCGGGGCTAGGTTGATGACTAAAAAGTATGGTATATACAGAGCCTATCGGCCTATTGCTTAAGGTTCCTATACCCCCACCCACACTAGCTGACGGCATCCAACTTCCATTTCCGACAGCATCAGACGTCAGAACTTTTCCTAAGGCAGATGTTGTTGCAATCTGAAGTCCTGTGGCTTTTATAGTACCAACCACATCAAGCTTGGTTGTCGGCGTTAACGTTCCAATTCCCACTCTTCCGGTTGGAACATAAAGAGCCACTAGAGCATTTCCCATACTAGATCCCAGAGTTAATCCTCCTTGTTTATTTTGACCATCAGGTCCAACATTTAGCGGT
>JBCLGW010000013.1:0-12876 GCA_039740835.1 Parcubacteria group bacterium
GTTATCATCATCGGTACCGTTAAACGTCACTGTTCCATTTCGTGCGTTGAAGGCTCCTTCGTTGGAATAGTTACCTCCGACTGTTACGCCGTGATTTGATTCAGATACGTCGAATGTTCCGTCTTCCTCAATGGTGATGTTGTTGCTGACGGTGAGTTCATCTTGCAGGGTGTATGTTCCTCCGCTTCCGTTGTGGGTGAAGTTGTAGAAACTACTGCCTCCAGATCTGATGGTGTTATCATCATCGGTACCTGTAAGCGTGACAGTGCTATTTTGTGGCGTAAACGTCCCTGTATTCGTAAAGTTACCACCGACATTCATTGCATGATCAGACCCACTATTGGTGGATGTTCCGTTGTTAGTGAAGTTACCACCGACATTCATTGCATGACTAGATCCGCTATTGGTGGATGTTCCGTTGTTAGTGAAGTTACCACCGACATTCATTGCATTATTAGACCCACTATTAGTGTGTGTTCCGTTGTTTGTAAAGTTACCAGGAACGGTGGTATTTCCTCCTGATGTAAAGCTGTGGCTAGCTGGAATAGAGAAGTTCTTACCGGGTGCGAGGTTGAGACTAGATATACTGTAAATACTGCTAATATCAGCGTCTTCGTTATTGTTTGCAGTATCAAGGTTGGCGATGGTAAGAGAACAACTGTTGTTATCGCAACGAGCGATAAGACTGTCTTGGTAGAGGTCTACTCCTGTTTGGGTTACTCCTGTTGCTTTGGTAACGGTGACGGCTTTTTCTGTGGCTTCGTCAAGGTAGAGAGTCAATACATCGCCGGCCGAAATCGTAAGGCCTTCAAGAGCATATGTTCCGTCTGCTCCTGTAGTGGTGGTAGCAGCTGCGGCTGCACCGTTAATACTGATGGCGACACTTCTACCACTTTCCATTGTTGTTGTTCCTTCATCGGTGTAGACAGTGCCGGAGATGGAAGTAGGAACAAAATAAAATGCGATTGCGTTCATGTGTTGCATATCTGCTGTTTCTCCTTTAGAAGTGATTTCACCGGTTCCAGTGTCTACAGTGATGAGGTCAGCTGGCATACTCCCATAGTTGCTACGAGAAGCAAAAAGAATATCATTACCATCAAAAGCGGCAGCGCCGATGACATAGCCTTCGCCTGAAGGATTAGAAAAATTTGTTTCTCCCAAGGATAGACCTGTGTCCGGGTCAATTTGATAAAAAGAGTCTTCGCCATTTCCGAATAAATATAGATTGTCAGAACTGTCAAAAGCTAGGCCACTACCATAAGTATCAATCTCTGATTCTCCTACTATAGTCACTGAACAATTAGTATCAGAAATTCCATCACAAGAAGTAAGGTCTACGGTATAAAGGTCATCGCCATTTTCTGACCATCCGTACAATGTTCCATTAGAACGGAATGATATATCAGCTAGATTATGAGTAGCATTTCCGCTATCTCTGGCTGTTCCAAGCAGTGTTCCTTCTCCTGTTGTCGTGTCAATGGTTATAAGACTTTTGGAATTATCATCTCCTATTGGGTCATAATTTCCCGTGCTTCCATATAAAACACCCGTTGTGGGATGAAATGCTAGGCCAGTAACATGGAAACCGACTGGGTCGGTGCTGGTGCTTAGTTTTTCTCCAGTATCTGGGTCTAGAGTATATAAATTTGGATTATCAGAATTTGAGCCTGCTCCGTCAACGCCATAGAGAATAGTGGTGCCAGCGAAAGTAATCACACCGGTATCGTTTGTGTAATTGATAACATCGGACGCAACAGCGGTATCAGTGAAGGCTCCATCTAAGAAAGTGATAGTAAGATTTGAAACATTGTCTGCCGACGTATGACTGGTGGCATTGCTAGTGAAGGTAAGAGTGGCTACATCGCCGTCCCCATTTACGGTCATTACGGCCGTCAGTCCCGCCGGTTCGTTGGCAAGGGCGTAATGAACTCCTTGCGTTAATGTTCCGCCGGAAATTACAAAGGTCTCGTTGTACAGAGTGGCTATTCTACTACCTATTAGAGAACCGTCGTTTACTACATAAGGTTCATTGAAAGAACCGGAGTAAAGTATTGTGGGTGCTGTTGTTAATTTCATAACCGTGGCTTTCTGACTTTTGGCACTATCTCGATACGCCACATATGGAACATTGTTTGAATCAAGAGCTAGGGATGGGGAAGATACTGCTCCAGCCGAGAAGCCGTCGGAGCCGACATCGACCCAGTTAGTTCCGTCATATTTCATAACCGTGGCTTTGTAACTATTTGCCTCATCTTGATACGCCACATATGGAATATTGTTTGAATCAAGATAAAGAGAGGTGTAATATGCTTCTCCTGCCGAGAAGGCGGCTGAACCGACATTGACCCAAATGGTGCCGTTATATTTCATCACCGTGGCTTCCTTGATGTTGTTGGCATAATCCGTATACCCCACATATGGAACATTGTTTGAATCAAGAACTAAGGAGATGTACTCTGCTTGTCCATCCGAGAAGCCGCCCGAGCCGACCTCGACCCAAGCGCCTTCATAATATTTCATCACCGTGGCTCTGTAACTGTTGGCACTATCCATATACGCCACATATGGAACATTGTTTGAATCAAGAGCTATGGAGGTGTAATACGCTATTCCATCCGAGAAGGCGACTGAACCGACATTGTCCCAAGCGTCCTCAACCTCGTCATATTTCATAACCGTGGCTTTGTTACTATGGAGATTATCCATATACGCCACATATGGAACATTATTTGAATCAAGAGCAAAGGAAGGGTAAGATACTGATCCTGCCGAGAAACCGGCCGAACCGACATTGACCCAGTTAGCGCCATCATATTTCATAACTGTGGCTTTACCATTGTTCGCAACATCATAATATCCCACATATGGAACATTGTTTGAATCAAGAGCTATGGAGACGGAATATACTTGTCCTGCCGAGAAGGCGTCGGAGCCGACATCGACCCAGTTAGTTCCATTATATTTCATAACCGTGGCGTATCCATTATTTCCATCATCTCGATACGCCACATATGGAACATTGTTTGAATCAAGAGCTAAGGAGGTGTGAACTGCTTCTCCTGCCGAGAATCCAGCGGAGCCGACATTGCCCCAAAGACCAGAGATTGCTAAAACCGAATTTGCCAGTAAACTTACAAATACAAATATTAAAACAAAGATTATATAGCCGATTTTTTTCATCCCATTAGAAACAGGTCGCGGTCTATCTTAAAAAATAAACTACTCCCGTTAAATTAATCTGAATAATAATCTTTCTTAATATCCCATTAGGTAACTGCGACCGCGTGCTCCCAACGGGATTCATTACATATATAATACCACACACCTGTTACATTTGCCGTATTTGCAACTTTTGAAATAGTACTTCCATTTATTGCCTGCCCCACGATTTCACCAACTTTGGAACCGGTTGATTCTATTGAACCAGCAACTCGAAGGTTCGTCACCGTTCCTCCACTTATTGTAGAAAACAAACCAACATTATTGTCTAAATCATCTGCAGGGTCATTTTCAAGAATATTGATAGCTACGGTAATAGTATATCCGCCACCATCAAAGGTACCAGTAAACGGAGCAGTGCTTGAGGCAACCATGACACTGTTGCCCTCACTAATACAATCGAGATCTGTAGTAAGTAAATAAGTACCACCAAGTGACATGTTTTTAAAATCAGTACACGAGGCAACTGAAACGTGTGACGCCGCCTGCGCCTTATTCGGTACTCCGCCCATTACAAAAACCGCGAGGAGTAAAATTGGAGCTAATATAAAAAAGTTTTTTATATATTTCATATGCTTAGCATAATAACATTATTATATTAAATTAAATGGTGACTGTTACTGACTGGCTAAAATTCTTTTATAGATGACACACCCGCTCTATCCTCCACAGACTGCTCATAGTAGGCGGTGGCTAGCACGATGGCTAGACTTGCAGATATTATCGCAACAAAACCAAACAAGAACTTGAAAAATGTTTTGTCGAAGTATTTGAACATACGGATATTATATATCAGAAAAAAACAAAGGGCTCGGGGATAACACAGACAACAAAAAACCACCCGATGGGGGTGGTTTTTTGGAATACTTTTTAAGGCGTATTAACCAGAAGCTAAACTAAATTTAATCAGAGATTAAAGATCTGCTAGGTTTAGAGGTCCAGTCTTGTAATCACCTAAGTTAAATGTGTAGTAATTAGCGTTAGTGTCGTCAGTTGCTACACCCCAGTTAATAGATTCGAATGAAATTTCTGCGAATGCTGTAGATGTGGCTGTAGCATTTACAGTAAGAGTCATAGTCCTCCATAGACCGTTGTCGTCAACTTCATAGGTATCTGTGGTGTCTTCAGAATCAGTTGAGCTTGAAGACATGACACATGTAGTTGTGTTATCACCACTGTTGGTGATAACAAATTCAACACCTTGCCCAGCAGCATTTGCTCCACCTTCCTCACAAGACCTGTCAATTCTAGCATCAGCATCAAAGGACTTTACCTTAAATGTGACCTTGAATTCGCCTTGGTCAGATTCTCCTGCTTCGTCAGCTGAGAGTGTCTCAACTTGAGTAGCAGACACGAATTGAACCATGATACCGGTGTCGTATACAGCGTGAGCTTCACCCACAGCAGTACCAGTAGCATCAGTATCAGAGATAGCTTCACCTGATTCATCATCAGCATCTATAGCATCAACTTCTGTAGCAGATAGTTGAGCAGAGATAGTGTCGCCGTTATCAAGATCTACATCAGCTGTAGATTTGAAGCTAACTTTAACCATGAATTCTTCAGTGTCGCCAGCGTTGACTTCAACATCAACATTTTCAAATGTATATGTCTCGTCAGCACCTACGCCTGTTCCAACGTTAACTGCATCTCCAACTTGTCCAGCACCATTCCATAGAGTGATCTCAGTAATCATATCGTCAATATTAGAAGCTCCAGTAACATTTACGTTAACTGGGATGTCTTTGACTTCTATATCTGAGTTCCCATCAGCCTCAATAGTGAAAGATAGAATTTCAACATCTTCTGTGTCATCAGAATCATCCACATTGATAACATGAGCTTCGTTGATAGTATCATCATCATCATTTAATGAAACCTTCATTTCAACATCAGATGCTGTTGCAAATGTCTCAAATGAGAATGTGCGAACAGCTGTGCCTGGATCTTCGGTTGTTGAAGCATTTTGCTCGTCAACGAAACGAACAGATAGGAAATCAACTGTCCAAGTTTCTCCTACATCACCAGAGTCAAGGTTGTTTACACCTGAAACTGCAACAACCAAGTCTCCTGTTTTATCTGCTTTAACCACTGCTCCACTAAGTGAAAGAGTTCTAGTCCAATCATTATCATCATTGAAAGAATCTCCATCAACTCGAGCGACTTCTTTGCCATTGAACCATACAGAGACTTCATCTGCGTAATCTTCGAAATCAGAACCTGCGGTTCCTTCATTAAATACAAGCTTTACAGCTGTAATTTGAAGATCAGAACCTTCATCGGCTTCGATTTCAAGACCAGCAACTTTTACATCATTTTCTTTCTCTCCAACTTCTTCTCCAGAGAGACCAGATATTAGATTGTAGTCTTGTACTGATCCAGCTCCACCCTGTAGACCAGTTGTTACTGGAGTTGAAGGTGTTGCTGGTGTTGCTGGTGTTGATGGTGTTGCTGGTCTCAGCATAGAAGCAACCTTAGCTTCTGTTACTGAACCGTAGTAACCAGCAGCCGGAGAAACTCCGTTTTCTGCTTGGAAAGCCATAAGAGCTGCCTGTGTCTGTCCACCGAAGTAGCCAGTCGCGCCAGCTGGAATGTCGTATCCATTTCCGTCAAGGAAATTTTGTAGCGCTGTAACTTGAGCACCTGAGCTACCCATTGTAAGAGGAGCCTTAGGAGCTACACCTGTCATCGTTGAAGATGACCCGCCTGATAATGCTGCGATTTGAGCTTGCAAAGAAGCGATAAGAGCAGTGAGAGCAGCTAGGTCAGTTCCTTGCGCCTTTACAGGAGCAACAACTGCACCAAAAGCAGCTACTACCATTGCGAATCCTACAACTCCTGCAAAAACTTTTGCAGATTTTGAATTTTTAAACATAATTTTTTTAATATTGAACTTTTTCTTTTCCAGTTTTATTAATAATTGTCGGAAAAGAAATTTTTTATAATAATTACAAACTAAACTTTGTGGTTTTTTTTATATGAATTTTCGACTTTCATATAAAAGGACCAGAGCACTGTCGCACTTGAACTCGAACTTCTTTCTTATAGCGCACATATCTATATGTCTAACTTCTGACTTTATAGTGTCGGACTCTGAACATATAAATATACCTCCACTAAACCACCGCCTTAATTTACTCACTTCATCCAACAAGTGGAGTCAGTGGTAAATCGACGCAAGGCGGTGGGCTAGTTATAGAGTTTTGGTCTGAGTGTCTGTGTGTCTTTCATAAACGGAAAAAATCGTACGGCAAGCACGTTTATCTTTTTGAGTATTAAATTGTCAACGAACTGATTCGTGTCAGCCTTTCCTGTATAAAGACGAGCTATCTAGTGCTTTCTTACACTCGGAAATCTGATAGATATAAATATACCTTTTCCTAAGATAACCTGCAAAATAAAGGTGTGGATAACTACCGCTATCCACATAGCTATACTAGCTAAAAATGGGTCAAAAGTCAAAGAAGATAGCTTGAGAAGGATTTAGGCCGGATCTAGGCGAGAGAATATCTGCTCCAGCGTCTTTCGCCCTCTTTTTTGAGTATTCCCTGCTCCACCATTGAAAGTAGCTCTCTTTGAATAGTTTTTTCGCTGCAATCGCTGACTATTGCAGAGACGTCCTTTACCATAATCTCCTTTTTCTTCTTGAGTAAATTGAGAACTACGAGCTGTCTGTTGTACTTTTTTATCTCCACTGAGCCGTAATGTCCTTTTTTGTTTTCTATATTTTGTCCTTTAAGGATTTGTGTCGCAAAAGGATTTGTCCTTTTGTCTTTTTCCTGAAAATTATTTTGTTTTTGTGGGGGTGAAAAATATGTATGTTTTGATATACCTGTGGATAGTGATTTTGAAGAGTTGTTTTGATCTATGTTTTCTTCTGCAAAAAAGTTGTTTGGTAGCATAAAAGATTCAAGTGTTTCTTTTGTGAGAGACACGGAATCTAGCAATGAAACAAACTCTTTTTTGAGGATTTCAAAATTCATTGGAGAGATGAATCCAGCAAAATGTGCAATCTCTAAAAGAGAGATAATTTCTAAAACTTCTGTTTTTATTGTTTTGCAAAGTTCATCCTTTTGAGCTGGCAATGCGTCTTTTAAAGATATGATATTGGACAAAAAACTGAGCCCAAGCTCGCGAAGCTCCCAACGAAGTGGCTCCTGATTTGGTAGAAAGTTGGATACTAAATACAGTGCAGCAAGTATCTTTTCTGTCTTTTTGTATTGAAAGACAAAAAGCTTGTCTATATTTTCTAGATGTCTAAATAACCCGCTAGAGTCTGGGTTTTTAGCCAATTCACCACCGTTTGATGATTCTGGCTGATGATTTTTGTCTTTTTCATCATGCATATTTTTGTCTTTTAATTGTCCTTTACGACGTGTTTATTTATAAAGGACTTTTTTGAAAAAAATCTAATATGTCCATCATATCGCGATTAAAGACATCTGTAAAGATGTCTTTAATCGCTTCTTTATCAAACTTGAGAAATAGCTCGCAGACTAGCCGTGATAGAGAGGAAGTGATTTTGGGTAGTGTGGTAATATATATAGATATTATTGATGTTGCGAGAATATTGATATGGGCAAAAAATACAACAAAGAAAAACGAAACTTTAATCCCTTAAAAAATCTAAAAGAAGAGACTTATCAGGCCATTTTGGCAGTTGTTTTGTTTGTGGTGGCAGTGTTTTTAGGACTGTCGGCAATGCACAACAGTACGGGCGGAAACAAAGCTGGAATAGTCGGACAGTATACTTATGGAATCCTAGAGAAACTACTCGGCTACGGATACTTTCTACTTCCTGTCGTGCTCATTATTCTGGGTGTGTCTTTTCTAATGTCTCTGAAAAAAAATCTCGCCCTCACACAAACTATCGGGTCTACTGTGCTTTTTTTGTCGGCGCTCGGTATCATTGATCTCATACTTCCAGAAAAAGGTGGCTTTGCTGGCAATATAATATCTTCCCCACTCGTCTCACTTTTTGATGTTACAGTGTCATACGTAATACTCGGCGCACTCTCCCTCATTTCAATACTCGCCGTCTTTGACACGACACTGAGCATTAGATTTATCCCAATGCTTTGGGCAATGATTTTTGGCAAGAAAAAAGATGGAAAAGAAATGATAGAGGTTGATATAAAAATTGCTCAAAATGACTCCAAAGAAATAGAGGTATCAAAAAAAGCCGATTCTGTTTTATCTGAAGAAAAAGATGGGCTCACAGCTTCTCTGAGTAAAAAACTTTTCAAAGGAGACGATAAAGATGAGTTTGGTTTTCGTCCGATAAATATTGCAACAGGTCATGTGTACATCCCACCACCACTTTCAATTTTAGAGCGTGATAGTGGCAAGCCGGGTGTGGGTGATATAAAAGCAAATGCAAATATCATAAAACGCACGCTGATGAACTTTGGCATAGATGTAGAAATGGATGAAATATCTATCGGCCCGAGTGTCACTCGCTACGCCCTAAAGCCAGCAGAAGGTGTAAAACTTTCTCGTATCATCGCACTTCAAAATGACCTTTCACTCGCGCTCGCGGCTCACCCTCTGCGTATAGAAGCACCTATTCCGGGCAAGTCTCTCGTCGGTATTGAGGTGCCAAACAGTACAAAAACCACAGTCGGTCTCGGTACTCTACTATCTGCCGAAGAATACCAGAACTCAGAAAAACCATTACTCATCAGTCTCGGCAAAATTATTTCTGGAAAAAGTATGTTTGCAAATCTTGCAAAAATGCCCCACCTACTTATTGCAGGTACGACTGGTTCTGGAAAATCTGTAACAATACACGCTATTATTACCTCTCTACTTTATCGCAACTCTCCAGAACAGCTCAAGTTTATAATGATTGACCCAAAGCGCGTCGAGCTTCCCCTTTATAACAAAATCCCTCACCTACTCACTCCCGTCATCACCGACCCCAAAAAAGCAATCCTCGCACTCAAATGGGTGGCGAAAGAAATGGATAGACGCTACGACATACTCGAAGGTGAAAGCGTACGTGATATTGATTCGTATCACAAAAACATTCTTGAGCCAGAACTCAAAAAAGTTCGTGATGGCAAAGCTCCAAAAGATGCGGACGGCAATGTAAAACTCCCAGAAACAATGCCATATATAGTAGTCATCATCGATGAGCTTGCTGACATCATGCAAAGCTACCCGCGAGAGCTTGAAAGCGCTATCGTACGTCTCGCCCAAATGAGTCGTGCTGTGGGTATTCATCTCATACTTTCTACTCAGCGACCTTCTGTAAACGTCATTACTGGCCTCATCAAAGCAAATATTCCTGCTCGTATCGCCCTACAAGTGTCTTCTCAAATAGACTCTCGCACAATCCTAGATACTGGTGGCGCAGAAAAACTTCTCGGTGCCGGAGATATGCTCTGGCTTTCTGGTGAAATGTCCCAGCCCCAGCGTATTCAATCCGCTTTTATATCTGAGTCCGAAGTAAAAAGTGTTGTAAAATATCTCGTTGAACAATTCCAAAATGAAATCCCGCAGGAAATTGACTTCAACAATCAGAACAACAAAAACGCAGTGTTTGAATCACGTATCGGAGATGATGAAGATGATGACGAGCTTTACGAAGAAGCTCGCGAGATAGTGGTGTCGGCTGGCAAAGCTTCTACTTCTTTTCTACAAAGAAAACTCCGCATAGGATATGCTCGTGCCGCGCGACTTATAGACATGCTTGAAGAGCGTGGAGTCGTGGGCGCTGGCTCTGGAGCAAAAGCAAGAAATGTCATCGGAGCAGTGAGTGGAAATGAATCTGAAAACAGTGAAAATAACAAAGTAGAAGAGACCGTATAGATAGAGTATAATTAAACACAACGATGACCAGCATAAAGCCAATACTCAAAATAGTCACGATAACAACAGCAGTGCTTTTTATCGTCGGATATTCTGGGTACGAAGCACGAAATATAATTCGTGGTCCAATCGTTGAAATAGTAGCGCCGACAGATGGCTCAACCGTCACAGAGCCACTCATTGAAGTGCGTGGCACAGCCAAAAATATTTCAATCATCCGCTTAAACGACCGAAATATTACTGTCGATGAGCACGGAGTTTTTAGAGAAAAAATGCTTCTCTCTCCCGGCTACAACATTATCAAGCTTTCAGCATCAGACAAATTTGGCCGAACCAAAGAAACAAAGCTTGAGATTGTGCTCGCTTCCCCTCGCCCCCTTGTGTCATTACCATCGCAGAATATAAATTAACATTATGGCAAAAAAAGAAAAGGTGCAAAAAGAACACGGAATGGAAATAGAAGCCACACTTCGCGAAATAAAAGCAAAGTTTGGAGATGATTCAATAATGAAGCTTGGCGAAAAGCCTCGTGTAGATATAGACGCAATACCTACGGGCTCTATAGGACTTGATGCCGCGCTAGGTGTCGGAGGTCTACCTCGTGGCAGAATAATAGAAATATTTGGCCCCGAATCATCAGGAAAGACAACTCTAGCTTTGCACGTCATTGCAGAAGCACAAAAAAAGGGTGGCATCTGTGCTTTTATAGACGCAGAACACGCTTTAGATCCTGAGTATTCAAAAAAGCTCGGAGTAAAAATAGATGAATTGCTCATCTCTCAGCCAGACAATGGAGAGCAAGCTTTGGAGATAGTTGAGAGCTTGGTGCGTTCAGGAAAACTCGATGTAATAGTCATTGACTCTGTCGCCGCACTCACCCCAAAAGATGAGATAGAGGGAGATATGGGAGCGCATCATATGGGTAAACAAGCGCGTCTGATGTCTCAAGCTCTACGCAAACTCACAGCGATAGTGGCAAAAAGTGGAACTATCGTTATTTTTATCAACCAAATCCGAATGCAAATAGGTGTGATGTTTGGTAACCCAGAAACCACACCCGGAGGTAAAGCTCTAAAGTTTTACACATCTGTGCGTATAGATATTCGTCGTATTGCTCAGATTAAAAAAGGTGAAGAGGTCATGGGCTCACGCATCCGCGCAAAAGTTGTAAAAAATAAAGTCGCAGCCCCTTTCCGTCAGACAGAGTTTGACCTAATGTACAACGAAGGCATTTCACGCGAAGGCGAAATCATTGCGCTCGGTGAACATCACAAGATTATTTCAAAGCTCGGCACAAGCTATGCTTATGGAGAAGTAAAACTCGGCCGAGGATATGACGCCACTCGCCAATTTCTCAAAGAAAATACAAAAATTGCCGACGAAATACTCAAAAACATTCGCAAACAGCTAGCAGAAATAGTGTAGACTTTTATCCCCTCCTAGGGTAAACTCCACAGTACTATGTTGGAATACAATGAAATAGTAGAACGAAAATATATCGTATACGAAGGTGCGCCTTATGAAATATTGCATTCACACGTCTTTCGCAAACAACAGCGCAAGCCAGTAAATGCCGTGAAAATGAGAAATCTCATCAGCGGAAAAGTCGCCGAGGTTTCTTTTCACGTATCAGAAAAGGTGGAAGAAGCTGATATTTCAAATAGAGATATAAAATATCTTTACAACAACAAGGACGCGTATTGGTTTTGCGAAGCAAATGACCCGAGCAAACGCTTTGAGCTCAGCGAGCAAATACTTGGAAAAGGAATGCAGTTTATCAAAGGCAACTCTATAGTGCCAGCTCTTATTTTTGATGAAAAAATAATCGGCATCAAGCTCCCTATCAAAGTAGACCTAAAGGTTATTGAAGCTTTTCCCGCGGTCAAAGGTGACACCGCAAAAGGTGGTAGCAAGCAGGTAAAAGTAGAAACTGGTGCATCTGTCACTGTGCCGATGTTTATAAAAGAAGGAGACATTTTGCGCATCAACACAGAAAACGGAGAGTATACTGATAGGACTACAGGATAAGTTGAGACAAATAAAAACATAGTCTAAGTAGAGAAAAACATAGCTTAGCTAAACAAAAACATAGCAAACAACATTAAACTGTGCACGTAAATTTCTGCTGAAATTTCGTTATGCTCGCGCCAAGCGCTCCGCAACACAGTTTAATGTTGTTTGCTATGTTTTTGTTTTGGAGATTTAAAATTAAGACTCGTCCTTTTTTAAACTCAAACATATTCCTAAAACGAAAGCTGTACCAGCTTGCCAAATAACAAACATCGGCCGAAAACCAAAACCGTCGATAAAAAAACCAAAACCGTCGATAAGACCCATGGTGCTAACACCGAGTATTGCGAGTATTGCTCCACTTATCGATAAAATAATGACATCATTTTTCGTGATCTGTTTTAATAGCTTTGACTTCAAACTATAGAACAAAATACCTGCACCAATGGCTCCACCCCATACCGACACCAAAACAAGACCTACTGTTTCATTAACAATGAGTTCTATTCCATTAATAGCTCCATACATAACAGAATAAATCGCAACAATATTAGCCAAACAAGATAGTGCTATAAAAAACATCACCTTTTTAAACCATGCCATATCAAAATTTATTTTTTGCTTATTTATCTTGTTTACAAAAATTGAAAATACTACAAGAGCAATTCCAAAACTGATTCCTGGAATTACAGAAGGTGAAAAAGGTGAAAAAAATGCAAAAAGTAAAAAACTATTGGAACTACCGGTATTCATTTCAAAGAAGTGAGGTATTGATCCAGATACAAGACCGAGACACGCACCAACGAGTGGGAACACGAAATATTTAATTTTTAT
>JBCLGW010000014.1:0-12477 GCA_039740835.1 Parcubacteria group bacterium
GAGCAAATCTTGAACCTTTCCTACTCCGTCCTGAACGCCAGTATAAATAGACAAAAGCTGTTCTAGGTAGGGCTGAATAAAGTAAAATGCTCCAACCGTAATACCAAGGATAATGAGCCAATACATAATCTGCATCACCTGAGCTATATTTGCGCTCCTGTGTATCTTTTTTAAAAGCTTATTATTTTCCCGAGAAAGCTCGAAAGTTTCCTCTAGGAGTTGTCTGTCTTCTGGGTTCATACTAGAGAGTAGTATAGCAAAAAATGTATGAAAATCAATGAGCGAATATAATTATTAAAATACTTAATTTTTTCTTTTTCGTCCTTTTGGACTCATCAGATAGAGCACACACTCTATAAAAGAGGAAGTTTTCAAAAGTACTTCCAGAAACTTTTTTGAGTCACCTGCGTGTCGTTTCTTTGTAGTCACAAGGATAAATGCTCTGGTCGGCGCAGATGCGGCGAACCAAAAGGGGTTCGATAAGAAAAAACTTATCACCACTTGCGTCTTCCGAACAACGCAAAAATTCAATCTGGACAAGGCTGTTAATAGTGAAAAGAGTGAGTTCCTCTCCTCTACAAGAAACAATTTTGGGAAAACAAAATTTGGGTGCACTTTTGAACATCTTGTAGATGCCCAAAGTGATCACCACCAGAAAGAAGTAGCCAATTATGGCCTGAAAACGTAGACTCTCAAGTCTAGCCTCCTCCTTGTTTTCTTCATCAACCATTCTGCGAAGATGATTGAGGGATACCCACCCCCACAAACCCCTTTTCTGACAAATCGTTATTATACGAGCAACTAACACAGACTCCTCCACTCTTTTGAACAGGTTGGAAGAGACGATGTATGGCTTTACCCAAATCTCCCGTGGTCCACACAGGAAGTTTGTATCAGTCATATCAAATGGAACTTGCATGAGTATTCTCCTTGTTGTTTCAAAGTACCCCAAACACAGATCACGTTGATCTGTTCTACTTGCAACGGTATCATATTTAAACCTAAAAGTCAAGGTATTCGGATATTGAATCTAGCAATTTAATACGGGTAACGGGTAGTCAAACACGCTCTTTAAGCATCTAAAATTGTGCCATCGGCAGGAATTGAACCTGCATCTAGGGCTTAGGAGTCCCTTGTTCTATCCGTTGAACTACGACAGCATACTGCCAATATATCACAGACAGTATAAAAAATTACTTATGCAGATACTTATGCAGAAATACCGAGCAACTGTGCGATGAGGGGCCGATTAAAACCGACAATCACATCATCCCCTATCATTATTACAGGCACGCCCATCTGACCAGACCTGTCTATCATATCTTGCCTTTTTACAGCATCACCACCAACATCAAAATCTTCAAAAGCTACGTTGTTTGTTTTAAAAAAATCTTTTGCCATAATACAAAAGTGGCAAGTCTGTGTTGAATATATAGAAACTTTTTTCATAAATCTTTTTCTGTTATTTGTAATTTGTAAGTAGAACAATTATAACAGCAAGTAAAAAAGAAGCAAAATTAGTCAAAAAAGCCCGTAAAAAATGATTTTATTTTTTCTAAAATGGTCGGCTCTACTTTTGGTGGTACTTTTTCCTCTTTTTGTCCAACCACAAAAACAACGTCTTCGCCCTCTTTTGAAACATTAAACTTTTTGCGGATTTCTTCTTCTGTACCTTTTGGAGTAGAGAGTCTTTCTGTGTCTGCCATCAAAACACTCTCCTTTTGGCGCAAAGTCTTGAGTTCCAAAGAAAGTTTGTCTATATTACGCCGAGTTTCTGCCTTTGTTTTATAAACTCTCCACGTTGGCCCGACTAAAAAAATCGCCACAAGCAACAAAACCAAAACTGTTATTTTTGAGTAAATTATACTCCTAAGTCTTCTTTTCTTTTGAAATTCTCTCTCAAGCATGTTATCCTATGATAATATCATTATTGAAAAAAAACCGATATGTTATTCCGAAAAGAAAACAAAAAAATCATAGTAAATGTTTGGAAGGTCATCTGCATTATCATCATATTTAGCATGATAATGCTTTACGCTCCGATTTGGCAATAGCTCTAATCTGGAGTCACCATTTTCAAAAACACATCGTTTGGGATATTTACACTTCCCCTCTCTTTCATCTTTTTCTTACCTTTTTTCTGCTTGTCTCGAAGCTTCATTTTTCGTGTGATGTCGCCTCCGTACATATGTTGAGTCACATCTTTTTTGAGGGCTGAAATAGTGCGTGAAGAAATAATACGTCCGAGAGCTTTGCCTTGTATTTTTGTCGTGAACATTTGCCGTGGCAGGATTTTGTAAAGTTTTTCTACTACCTGCTCGGCTTCTTGTTCTACTGTGCGTCTTGAGACAACGCGCGCAAAAGCTGGCACCGACTCATCTGCAACGAGAATATCTAGCTTTACAACATCAGCTTTGCGCATTCCTTTGATTTCATATGACAGAGAGGCAAAACCAGATGAAATGCTTTTTATCGTATCAAAAAAGTTTTTCATAAGTTCACGCAGAGGCATCTCCATAATTATCTGCATTCTATCGTTTCCAAAAGTGTGGGTTTCTTTAATTATCGCTTCGTGCTCATAGAGTGCTTGCATTATCGGACTCATAAAATCAGCGGGGGTGATAATGATAACATCTACCCACGGCTCCATCACACCAGCCACCAAATGTTCTTCTGGAAAACGCGCTGGCGAATATACCATTTCTTTTTTGCCGTTTTTGTATTCTATTTCGTAAGTAATACTCGGTGTCGTAATCACAAGCTCTAAATTGAACTCGCGACGCAAACGCTCGGAGATAATTTCAAGATGAAGCATTCCTAGAAAACCGCAACGAAAACCGCGTCCCAAAGTACCAGAAGACTCTTCTTCAAACGTAAAAGATGAGTCCGAAAGACGCAGGCGACCGAGGGCTTGTTTTAGCATTACAAAATCATCTTGGCTTTCTGGATATATTGAAGACCAGACTACTGGTCGAGGGCTCATATAGCCCGCAAGTGGTGGTAGTGTATCATTTTGTCCAGCCACAGTATCTCCGACAGAAGCAATTCCCGACTCTTTTATACCCGTCACTATATATCCTATCTCTCCAGCAGACAAAGTTTCGCAAGGAGTTTGCGTCGGAGAAAATGTACCGACTTCAAGAGCGTTAAAAAGTCCACCGGCAACTTTAAACTGTAGCGGTGTGTTGCGCGACACCGAGCCGTTTATCACGCGCACATATACCACAACGCCTTTGTGATTTGAATATTGAAAATCAAAAACCAGAGATCGCAGAGATTTTATTTCTTCTGAAATTTTTGGCGGTGGTATGACTCTGATAACTTCTTTTAAAAGTGCGTCGACGCCTTCGCCTGTTTTTCCAGACACCGCTAAAATATCTTCGTACTTACAGCCGAGTAATTTTACAACTTCATCTTTTACTTTTTCTGTCTGTGAAAGCGGTGAGTCTATTTTTGTAATGACTGGAATAATAGTGAGTCCTGCTTCGCGAGCCATGCCGAGCGTCGTGAGCGTTTGGGCCTGCACTCCTTGGGTCGCGTCTATGAGTAAGAGCGAGCCCTCTACTGCTTTTAGGGCGCGCGATACCTCGTATGAAAAGTCTATGTGTCCGGGTGTATCAATGAGGTTTAAAATGTACTCTATGCCGTCCGTTTTATATTTCATTCGCACTGGTTGCATCTTTATCGTAATGCCTCGTTCACGCTCAAGCTCCATAGTATCTAGCACCTGATTCATCATTTTTCGCTTTTCTATCGTATTTGTTATCTCGAGCATTCTGTCTGCTAAAGTTGATTTGCCGTGGTCTATGTGGGCGATAATAGAGAAATTTCGGATGTGTTGCATAGGAGTATACTAGCAGAATTGGGCTTTTTTTCCAGTTGAGGGATGAGTGTGGAGGCAAAATAGAAAGCAAAAAAGAATGTGTACTAAAAACAGCACGCATAAATCGCTGGTGCGATTTTGCTCCGTCTCGGCTACCCGCCTGCGAAGTCTGTTTTTAGTACACATTCTTTTTTGCTTTCTTTTTTGCCTCCCAACAAATACTGTTCAACGGTAAATCACCGCACTTCTGGATCTGGGCCAATAACACTTGCCTTCCAAAACTTATGGTGGAGTGCTTTCCAGATTTCTTCTAGCTCTACGCTTTTAAGCACACGCAACATTGCAACACCAAACAAAATACCGATTAACCCAGAGAAAAGCCCCTGCAAAAATATTCCCCAAAAAGTATTGATATTGAAAATATCATCAAAAATATTTAAACATCTGTACGCCACAAAACCCATTATGACCGACGCAGAAAAACTTTGAAAAACCGTAGCGAGTACTGGTCGAGAAAAAGTGTTGTACTTTTTTTGAAACAAAATCCAATATGCGATAAATCCAAGCCAAGAACCAAAAGAGTATGCGAGAGGTATCATAAGCACCACAGTACCAGTCGCACCCTCTACTTTAAACAATGACTCTATGAAAAACTGAAAAGTTTGGTAATTATTAAAAATACTTACAAACAAAAATGCTGACCCTATCATCACAAAAGCTGAAAGCATATTTACGATGAGCGGTGTCCTTGTGTTTCCACTCGCATAATACGCGCGCACAAAAAGAAGCGACAAAGATTGCGGGATAAGTGAGATTGTAAAGATTGCCAAACACGCGGCGGTGAGCTTGGTATCTGTCCAATTAAACTGCCCAGAACCAAGTATCGTACGCACTATCTGCGCGCGAAGTACCACAAAAAGTGCGATGACTGGCATTGACCAAAATACCACGTGCCGAGTAGACGCTATCATATGCTCTATAAACTTGCTGTGGTTTCCAGAAATAAAGTGACGAGTAAGCATAGGAAAAGCGGCGAGCGAATAACTCACAGCGATAATACTTATCGGCACAGACTGTAGGTTGCTAGCAAAAGTAAAAACAGAAATAGAACCCACCGCCATTGCTGAAGCAACAACGACCAGAGCAAGGCGCGCTATTTCGGCAGAAGAAATAGTAAGCGCGCGAGGCAGAGAAATCATCACCACCCTTTTTATTTCAGAAAACTTTATCGCCAAAGTCAGACGAGGGAAAAATCCTTGCTTCAAGATAAACGGCACCTGAATAATCATGTGCAAAAACGCACCAATAATCACACCAAAAGCGAGACCTTTTATACCATATGTTGGCGTGAGAAAAACCGCTCCGATAATAATGCCGATATTATAAAGAGAAGGACTTAAAGCATAAATGAAAAAACGGTTCATCATCTGCGTAATACTGCCGAGGAAATTTGAAATACCTAAAAGTATTGGCGACAAAAGCAAAATACGCGACACACTTACCAGCTCATCAAAACTTTCACCAGATGCAAAAACTGGAAAAATCATTTTTGTTAGATATGGCATTGCAAAAAACATTGCGACGCACACAACCACTACCGTAAAAAAGAAAACGGAAAAAACAGAATCAATAAACTGTTTTGTTTCTTCTTTGCCTTTCTCCTGTTTTTCTATCAAAAACGGAATGAGTACAGACACCGCCACCACCGAAGCAACAGTTACAAAAATAAAGTCAGGAATACGAAATGCAGTGTAGTAAAGGTCAAGCTCATGACCCGCACCAAAACGACCAGCAAAAACACGGTCGCGCACCAATGCCAAAACCTGTGAAAAAATAGCAAAAAATCCAAGCAAATAAGCGGCTTGGTGCAAGCCGCTTATTTCTCTATTTAAAAACTGCAAAATCTTGTTCACCATCTAATTCTACTGCTTTTTCTCGTCTACTGGCAACTTTTCTCTCTTTTCTGGCTTATCATCTACTGGTGGCTCAGCGTTTACAAAAGGAGCTCTACCTTCATTTAGATTTTTAAGAATAAGTCTCACCTCTGCATTGTCAGGATTTAGTGTTTGGATTCCATCAAACTGAGTTATCGCCTCTTGTACTCGGCCAAGCTTTGAATAACTCAAACCCAAAAAGTATTTAGCGTTGGAATAATCTTGCACCAAAGAAACTGCTCGCTCAAAAGCCGACACAGAGCCAGCAAAATCATTGTTGTTGTATTTCAAAAGTCCTAACTCAAAAAATACACCCGGGTCGTTTGGAGAAATGAAAGCAATACGCTCAAATGATACTATTGCACCCTTTATGTTGCCCTCTGCCACTTCTATTTGAGATCTCAAAAATATTGCTTCTGCATAGTTTGATTTTCTATCAAGCGCCTGACCTATGTATTCTTTTGCTTTTACAAAATCTCTTTTACTAGCGCTGAGTCTAGATAGAGATAGATAAATAAACGGATTTGTCGGACTTCGTTTTAGGGCTTCTGTATAAGCTTCTATGGCTTTTTCATACGCCTGATCTACCCCCAGTGGCGTGATAGAACCATAAACCTTGCCCAAAGCAAGCCAATTTTCTACATTTGTTTGGTCTTTAGTGACGGCAGTGTTTGCGTTTTCTATAGCAAGCCCAAGTATTCTTTGAAATTCGTTTCGCATTTCTTCTGAAATATCTTTAGCGTCGTTTATCTTTTGTACCAGAGTAGAAAGTCTAGAAATCTGAATTTCTGAGAAAGCTCGGTGGTTTACATCTGCAGGGTTTAAGCTTATCGCGCGTGTCAGATATGCTTCCGCCTTGTCTATATTTCCTTCGGTTGAAAAAGAAATAATACTTTTTTGTAGTAAATATGAGGCCACCGCTTTTTCTGCAAACAAATATCCAACCGCAGAAGTAGACATTAAAAGCAACATAAATACGAGAACAAAAGCAAAGCTTGTGCGTGGGTACGAAGAGAAAGATATTGTGCGTGTGTTTATAATATTATTTTTGTAAACAGTGGCAAAAAATAGACCTGTGAAAAAGAAAGTCAGAGTCACTATCGTAATGCTTGGAGTATAGACAATCATCATAATCCAGAAATAAAGAGAAACAAAAAATGATGAAACTGTAAAATATTTTACAAGACCACCGACATCTCTAACAAAAAGAGATACGAAACCCAAATACACAAACAAAACAAGAAATAAAAGCCAAGAAATGAGACCAAAAATACCAGTGGTAGAGAAAAATGTTGGCACCAACCCAACAGTCGTGTCAAAACTTGTGTTCCAAAAAGGAGTTTGATTTACATCTGGAGACTTAAACAAATTCCATTGTGAAGCAAATCTATTTGGACCAACACCAAACAAAGCATTATCTTTCAAAACTTGCTTTGAAAGCTCTACGGTAGAAATCCAAGACGGTCTCGCTTCTATGACATTTGCGCCAAAGAAGGTGGCGGTAGAGTTTCCAAGTGTTTTGCCTAATGGTAGCAAAAAAACTAAAGACACAAAGAGAACAAGTAGTGTTACAACAGACACCTTTCTGGTGTTACTCATGCTTTTTGTAATGTGCACAACCTCCCCATCATTATCCACAGTCTTGTCCGAGTCATTTGAAACTCTTTTTGAGGATACTTGGTAAACAAAAAACACGAGAGCAAGAATACTCACAACAGCCCAAATGAGTTTAAAATAAATAACAACAAGAAAAAACATAGAAACAAGAAGCATCAAACGGAGAGCATTTTTTAGAAAAGAAGATAAAGATGCCATTTCTACACTTATGAGCGACAGTAAAAGTACGGCGCCATAAAAAATACCGAGGTCAAACCAAGAGCCGATAGTGTTTGATGTGGCTGTCATTGAAAGGCCAAAAGACAAAGCCGACGGACCAAAAATAAATCGGACGGTGTGAAATATTGTAATAAAAATCGTAGAGATGAAAAAGAATCCGTAAGCATACAATATTTTTTGTTCAGACTTAAAAATATTGGCTACCAAAAACATCATTGCAAAAAACACAATCATAATCACCGCAGTACCAACTTCAAAACCGTATCCGAAAAAAGACATTGAAGGCACTGGGCTAAACAAGGCTGAAACCAAAAAAGAAAGCGGTACAAAAAGGGTAGCCAGATAAATTTTACTTGTTGGCAACTCAAACTGTCCTTTTTTTAACATCAGAAGAATAGAAACAACCAAGGAAATAACTACTGCCGTGTAGAGAATTATTGCCTTACTAAAACCAAAAAAAATCGCAGAAGACGGTATAAAAAAAATCGGTATCAAAAACAATAAAAGTATTGCTCCAATAAACGGTATATTGTGAAAACGAAATAATGATGCTACTTTGGCTTTTAGGGTGTTTGTATTTTCCATATTATATTTACTCTTTATTATTAAATCAAAATCTTTATTAATACCCTTTATTATACAAAATTTTGAACCGCATTTCAACCCAAAAATGTGCACACAAAAAACCCGCTTTAGGCGGGTTTTTTTGATTGTGTTGTCTTGTATCTATAAGCCGAATTCTGTATCCTTGCGGACGATGACTATTTATCTGCCCTGCTCGTTGCCGAGCGGATCAAGCGGCACTCTCTGCTTTCGCAGAGCACGGCCTTGCATATAAGTAAGAATTTAGCCGTTGCACCCCGCGCGTCCCTTTCGGGCGCGCGGGCTTATCCAAAATCGTTTTAAGGCGTTTTTGGATACCACACTTCTTTCGTTGTGTAGCGTCTCTGTTCGCATCTCGCGGATTGCTCCGGACGGGTGTTACCCGCTACTCTTGGCGCGCGACCCGAAGGTCGCGCGCCCATATGTTCGGACTTTCCTCTATGAACACCGCTTGCGCGTGTATCCACAGCAATCATCCAATACAAGACTGCCCTGTATAATACCACATCTTTTATAAAATTCAAACTAAATTATTCTGTGCCTCCGCCAGACTCTCCGCCCTCAGAACCACCAGAAGATTCTCCGCCAGCACCTTCACCAGATGCGTCACCACCAGTTTCTCCCTCTGATGATTCGCCGCCTCCGCCCGCAGAATTATCTTCACCACCGCTCGTTTCAGTTTCAGTTTCAGACCCAGATTGTGTATCTCCCTGACCATTTTCTCCACCACCCTCAGAACCGCCTCCCTGAGTTGCCGTCTCTGTTGTTGGTGTCTGCGTTGTCTCTGTTGTTGTCGTTACAGTTCCACACTCACCCGCATCAGTTTTTGTTTGTCCATTTGAAATCTTCAAACAATACGGCTCGCCAGTCACCTCATCATAAAGCGTGATGCCAGATGGTTTCTCAGAACTTCCCACTGTCAGTGTTTCTACAATCACTTTTTTAAATCTAGCAATACCATCTACGATACTTACACCGAGACTTTCTAGATAACTCATCATAGAATCAATAAATGAAGTTGGAGTTGTGGTCGCTATCCCTGTAGAAGTGGCTGTAGATGTTGCTGTAGAAGAAGCGTTTCCAAAAATCTGATTTTCAAGCACAGAAACTCTCAACTCCAGACTATCAAACTTATTTGAAAGTGCCTTTACGCCACCGAGTGTCAATGTCGCTAGTTTATAAATATCCACAGAGTCACCACTGACTGACAAAATACTGCTTGGTGCATTGCTTGCGATAATTCCTAAACGAAGTGGGGCTGAAGGATTTTCTGAATTATAACGATAAGTTGAAATATTCATCGTCTTTATGGCTCCAAGATAAGAATCTAAATCTGAACTACCAACTGTTGAAACTTCGTTCAAAAGGTCTGCTCGTGTATTTACTCCAAAACCGTATGCGCCCACATCTCCAGAAACATTGAGCTTGAAATACTCACTCGTTGTACCGATGCCAACATTTCCAAATGTGTTTTGTGTCAATGCATTACCAGAATAATGTGCTGGCGCCAATGCTACTGTTATTGTATCTTTGTACGCAACAGAACTTGAAGCATATTTTTCTATCGCGCGACCAATCACCGGTCCAGAAGCTGTTGCTTTCATTGCAACACCCGAAATTGATGATGAAGTAATATAATCACCCGGCAATATCTCTCCATTTTCAAGTGAAATCCGCACAGGAACACGACCAGACATCGCTACATTTATAGTATTTTTGTTTGTATCACCTAAATTGAGAACACTTGTCATACCCACAACACCAAATGTATTTGCATCATATGCTTTATTACTCAAACGAACACGCGCTCTGTCTATTTCGTGTATAGCAACCACAGACCCTTCTGCAAACAAAGCTGGATCTCCCACCAAGTACGGAGCTGTGATAGCGGCGGCAGATACTGAGTTATAAGAATCTATTTCTTCTTGACTCAAGGTTACCTGTTCTGTTTCTATTGGCGACTGCTGAAATTGAGCAAAACTTGAAGCTGGCATTCCTCCCGGTGGGTCATCCATCCAAAAACGGATAAGTGATACCAAGAGACGTTGGTCGGAGTTGGCTACTGTAGACTGGATTCCTTCAAATGTGCCCACAAGAGTCTGTGGCTGAAGTGTTGCTTGTGGAATATTGGTTGTGTGTCTTGCAATCACATTACCGTTTGCCAAAAATATAGCTTCTGTAGTATTTAGCTCAATACGCATTTTTTGAAAAACAGTAGATGAAGTAGCAATACCAGAATCTGTCATTGTTTCTACGTTGTTTGCAGAACGAGTGACCATTTTCCAATTTGGTGTAGAGGTTGCAATAAAGTATGCTCCCTGAGTCGGCATTGTTGCTATATCATCGCCAAAAGCCGTGTTTGCAAGACCAACAATCATAAGCGGTGTGGTCGTCGCTATAGCGGGACGACTAGGACTCACCCACGCTTCAAATATAGGGCTTGATGTAGCAGACGCCACCATGATAGCGGTGCGCAATGCGCTTCCCTCACCAGCTGATGGCCCACCGGGGTGTCCCGAACGGAGTTCAATGTATGGAGGATATGAGGTGTTTCCCAAAATTGCTGTACCTCGTGTATCAAAATCAAAAGCAAAATTTCCACAGGCACCGGCAGTATCAGCAGAAAGTGCTGTGGCGCTAGTCACAGCAGACCCAGCAATATCACAAGACAAATATCTCCATGTAGTATAAATACGGCCATCAACAGTCAGCTGGTCTCGCAAGCCAGAGTTACCCCAAGGAGAAGTCGTACCTATTGCAACGCGAGCAAAGTCTAGCTGACCAGATGTTGTTGCTGTCACAAAAAGTAATGGTTGCTGTCCTGCACCCCATGTACTTGTGGTTGCAACAATAAATGATGGGGATGTACTGTTTACACCACCCACCACAGAAAGTTTTGCGTATGGGGAGGTGGTACCGATTCCAACATTTGTTGCATTTACAGTAAGTGTTGGTGTAGCTGAGAATCCGACATTGAATGTGTTGGCTGTGCTGTTTGTATATCCTGAACCAAATGCAAACGAAAGACTGTTAGACGCGGTTATATTTTGACCCCATGCTACAGAACCATTTCCAGAAGCCGTGATGGTTCCGGCTACACTTGAATCACCCATTGCAAATGAGCCAGAACCAGAAGATAGGATATTTGATCCGGCGGTTAAATCAATATATCCTAGAGCCACGGAACCATAACCTGAAGACGTAATAGATTTGTTAGCTCCTCTTGCTAAAACATATCCACCAGCGAGTGACCCAAAACCAGAAGAGGTTATATTCGCATTATTGGCTCCAGAAAAATCATCTACCTGACCAAATCCTATAGAGCCATACCCAGATGCATTAACTGATGTGACAGTAGCGCCACCAATAATTGCATTTCCCACAGCAAAACTATTTCTTGTTGGATCAGCGTAGACATATAGAGGATTTCCTATTGTCAAACTAGAAGCAAAAGTAGATGTTGCTGTTGTAGATGTTGCTGTAAAGTGTGATGCTACTACTTGTCCTACAACTGAGAGTTTGGCGTATGGGGAGGTGGTGCCGATGCCGACGTTGCCGTTTGCATTTATATTAAATAAACTTGAGACAATGTTTGTTGCTGTGGTAGATGAGACATTGAAAAGAGTTGTTTGAGAACCGAGCGCGCCAGCAATATCAAGGAGGGCAGATGGAGTGGTAGTCCCTATTCCAACATTTCCACCAGTCAAAAAAGTAATAGTTGGTGAAATTGTAGTAAGTGCGTCATTTAAAGTTCCCCAGACCAAACCGCCAGCCGGTGTTGTAGATGCCACCCAATGCTTTAAGTTCGTACCAGCACTGGCGTTACTCAACATTAGTTGAGGAAAAATAGAGCTGACGACTTGTAGTTTTCCGTAAGGGGTAGTCGTAGCAATACCGACTCTTCTCCTATCTGTTGTTGTGGTTGACGTGACGTTAAGTGTTGCATTCAAAGCGACATAAGCCGTTGCACTATTTGCTGTATTCACATTCATAACGGCATTCCCTCCTGCTGTAATGATGCAGGTATTTGCCGCAGACTGTCCGCAGGTCAATGTAGAAATATGAGTTGAGTTAAACGACCATTGAGCTGTCAGGTTCGACTGATTTCTAATTGTAAAATCTCCATCAACATAAGTGTTGCCTGAGACGTGGAGTGCTCTACCTGCCGCCACAGTACTTGTTCCGATCCCAACTCCACCACTATTTCTATCTATATAAAATCTAACGGTACTGGTACCAACGGTAAAGAGTCCCTTAGCCATCGGTGTTGATGTTCCTATC
>JBCLGW010000015.1:0-11031 GCA_039740835.1 Parcubacteria group bacterium
CGGATTTAGACTACACATATCATTTGAAAGTACTTCTGGAAGCATTGGTATTGTACGGTCTACTAGATATACAGAAAATCCGCGTTTGCGTGCTTCTTTATCAAGTACACTTCCTTCGGTCACAAAATGTGATACGTCGGCGATGTGTATGCCTATTTCATAATCTCCGTTCGGTAGATTTTTTAGTGAAATGGCATCATCAAAATCTTTTGCGTCCACTGGGTCGATTGTAAAAGTGGTGGTTTCTCGAAAATCTTTTCGCAGAGATATTTCGTCTTCAAATCTAGCTTTTTCTTTTTTCGCTACTTTTTCTGCTTCTTTTTCTATTTCTGGCGGAAAGTCGTTTTCAAAACCTTTTTCTAGAACGATAGACTGCATCTCTACATTGTGCTCACCCTTTTTACCGAGCACTTTGGTTACTTTTCCTTGGGGACTTTTTTGATCGACTTTCCATTCAATAATTTTTACAAAAACTTTTTCGTCGTGTTGTGCATTTAGTGCATTTTCTGGAGAAATGAAAATGTCGCGGTATAGTCTTTTGTCATCAGCTACTAGAAAAAAACCGTTTTCGACCTTGTCGATAACGCCCACAAAATCCATTTTTGCTCGTTTAAGTATATTTACAACTTCGCCCTGCTGACGTATGCCTGCTATTAGGGTTTTTAGAGATATTTCTACCTCGTCGCCGTTTAAGGCTGTTTTCAAGAATTGGGGTTGAATTTCTACGTCTTCTTCCATTCCTTCTACCGCTACATACCCGACTGCTTTTGCTGTTACTTTGATGGTTCCTTTCACACTCTTCATAGATTTTTGTTTTAGTATATATTTTTTATTTACTTGCACACTATAGCAGATTATGGCTAAAACAGAAACGCTACAATTCGGGCGTTGACCTATTGAAGCCTTTCTGTTAATATAATCGCCATGTTAAAAATTAGATTACAGCGAGTAGGAAGAAAGCACGAACCGACATTTCGGCTCGTTTTGACTGACTCAAAAAATGGACCAAAGAGCGGAAAATCTCTGGAGGTTCTTGGTGCGTATGATTCACGTCGAGGTGATAAGGCAGATGTAAAAGTAGACCGTGTAAAATACTGGATGGCTCAGGGTGCACAGCTTTCAGATACAGTACACAATATGCTTGTTGAATCAAAAGCTATTTCTGGTAAAAAGATAAATGTGCTTCCTCTGAAAACGGCAATTCCAAAAGAAGTTGTAGCAGAAGTTCCAGCTTCAACTCCAGCTGAGATTTCAGCACCTGCTTCTGAAGCAGAAGTTGCTCCAGTAGAAACACCAGCTCCAGAAGCTCCTGTTGCAGAACTTGTAGCAGAAGCTCTAGCTTCAACCCCAGAAACTCCAACTGAAACTCCAATTGAAGCTCCGAGCACAGACAAATAAAAAAGTCTCAAAAAAGAGCACGCGTAAAAGCCAGCTGGCTTTTCGCTCCGTCTCGGCTACCCGCCTGCGAAGTCTCTTTTTTGAGACTTTTTTATTTGTCTGTGCTCGGACATACTGTGAGTAACATTGGTTGACGACCATTTTGGTTACTGTAAAATTAAGACAGCAGTAAAATACTGCACGGCAATTTCTTTATTAGATAAGTTAAAAGGTTAGTAAATTTTTATGCAAGAACAAGACACACAGTTTTTGGAGTACGTGGTAAAAGCATTGGTAGATAATCCAAACGATGTAAAGATTAAAAGAACAGTAGATGAAATGGGTGTTCTCATGAGCTTGGACGTCAACTCAGCAGATATGGGAAAAATTATCGGCCGAGAAGGAAACACAGCAAAAGCTATTCGCACACTCCTTCGAGTAGTGGGAATGAAAAACAACGCTCGAGTAAACCTAAAGATAAACGAGCCAGAAGGGGGAACACGAAGCGAATCTCGAGTTACAAAAACAGTAGATAAGGCGATGGAGGATCTCAAAATCTAGCAACTCAAACACAAACAAAAAAACTCTCAAAAAAGAGACTTCGCAGGCGGGTAGCCGAGACGGAGCAAAAACGCACCAGCGTTTTATGCGTACTGTTTTTTGAAAGGTTTTTATTTGTGCCTGAGTGCTTGCTTTTTTGCTAATTTTATCGTTTAATAAGATGGCAATGACTTTTCACATCATCACATTATTTCCAGATGCTTTTAGCTCGTATCTAGGCGAGTCTATTATTAAGCGTGCGATAGAAGACAAAAAAATTCGCATCAAGTTTTATAATCCGCGCGATTTTGCCGAGGATAAATGGCGACGCGTGGATAGAAAACCATACGGCGGTGGTCCGGGCATGGTTATTGAAGCATTGCCTGTCGCTAAAGCCATAGCCAAAGCAGTCGGCAAAAAAAATACAAAAAACGCAGTGAAAATTATTTTTCTTTCTCCGAGCGGAAAACAATTTACAAATATTTACGCAAAAAGTACGGCAAAAAAATATAAAGATATTATTATTGTTTCTGGACGATACGAAGGCATTGATGCGCGTGTAAAAAAAATGTTTAAAATGGAAGAAATATCTATCGGACCATTTGTGCTTACGGGCGGGGAACTTCCGGCGATGATTATGATTGACTGCATTGCGCGACAAGTAAAAGGCGTGCTCGGTGATTTTAATTCTCTTGAAGAGTCGCGCATAGCCAGTCCAGACTCGTATACTCGCCCAGAAGTTGTGACTTTTAGGGGCAAAAACTATCGCGTGCCCAAAATCCTTCTTTCCGGTAATCACGCGAAAATCGAGGAGTGGCGGGAGAAACAGAAAAAACACATTTAAAAAGCATTGCATAAGTTCAGATACATATGAGACTTTTAATATGATATTCTTGGTCTAAGTAGGTTGTTAAATTTACTATGAAGCCCAAACAAAAAACCAAAACTCTAGAAAACTGTCCGCTCGTTGTTTCAGTTAAAAAGCTGGAATTAGAAAATGAGTTGGAATATATTACTGATCTAGAAATTAGAAAAATAAAAAAAGCCGAGCTCAGTCGTGTTGAGTTGTATCGTTTTACGTACAAAGTTAATAAACTAATCGTCGTCGGTTTTGTGGCCTATCCCAAAAAAGCAATACATTTACCATGCATTATTCATTTGAGAGGTGGAAGTCGGGAATTTGGTAAAATGGACACCCCACAGATCGTCAGGGGTATTGTTTCATATGCAAACGCTGGATATGTGGTCATCTCAACTCAGTATCCGGGGGTAGACGGTGGTACCGGCCGAGATTCTTTTGGAGGACCAGACGACATTGTGAGTATTAAAAATTTGAAAAAAATCCTAGACTGGCTACCACAGGCTGACTCGTCTCAGATCGGCATGAAAGGGCACTCTCGAGGAGGTCTGATGATCTATATGATGTTGCGAGAAGTGAGTTGGATTAAGGTTGTGGTTATCGGTGGTGCTCCAACTGATGAATTTAGGGCTGGAAGGGAGAGAAAAGGCTGGCGAGCCCATCAGATTTTGACGTTTGGAAAATCTAAAGCAGAGCTCATTAAAAGATCGCCGATCAGATGGGTAAAGGAATTGCCTAAAAAAACACCAATTTTACTTGTCCACGGCTCTGCAGATTGGCGAGTGCTTGCTGATCACAGTATACAAATGTCAGGCGAATTATATAAAAACAAAATTCCATTCAAGTTTATTTTATTTGAAGGAGCAGATCATGGTATTACAGAATTTTTTAGGGAATATCGAGATCAAACTCTCAGTTGGTTCAAAAAATACTTAAAAAAAGATAGGATTTTACCAAATATGAATCATCATGGTATATAATTTTATTTTGGCTCTAGACTAGCAAATCAATGTGTATAGTTAACCTTTGTCACCCCATATGGTTAACCATACAGATTGTTGACAAAAAACGGTCAATAGCCTATACTCTCTCAATTGCACAAGATTGAGTTTCGGCAGCAAAAAGCAATGTTTTAGTAATTGTTTTCTAGCAAATCTTGCCTACGCATCACAAAAATTAGGTTAAAAGATTTTTATAAGAACACCTTCAATACAAAAGGTGGTTTTTGGTTTTTTTATTAACGTGCGAAATAAACATGTCACCACACATGAATACAAAATCTGCCGTTTCTCGAGAGAAGAAGTATTTTAGTCGCTTTAAAAAACCTCTCGCGCCATTACCAAACCTTGTAGAGTCTCAGATAACTTCTTTCAACTGGCTTATCGAAAAAGGCCTGAAAGAAGTCTTTGATGAATTTTCTTCAATCAAAGATTATTCTGAGAAAAAATTTCAACTCGATTTTACTGGCTTTGAACTCAGCCAGCCAAAATACGACGAGTATTACGCAAAAAATAACAAGATGTCATATGAAGCTCCGCTTAAAGTAAAAGTGAAGCTTACAAACCACATCCTCAAAACATCAAAAGAGCAGGAGATTTTCCTAGCTGATTTTCCGTTGATGACCGACCACGGTACTTTTGTGGTAAGTGGTATCGAGCGTGTTATCGTACCTCAGCTCGCACGATCTTTTGGAGTCTTTTTTACATCTCAAGAGACAAAAGGAAAGACAGTGTTCGGCGCAAAAATCATTCCATCTCGTGGTGCATGGATTGAAATAGAGACAGATGCCGACAACGTCCTCTATGTTCGTATAGACAAAAAGCGAAAATTCCCAATAACATCCCTTCTTCGCGTGCTCGGCGCTCATACAGACAAAGACATCCTCGCACTTTGCAAAGGAAATGAATTTGCAAAAATATATTTAGAAAAATCTCTTGCAAAAGATCATGCAAAAACCCTTGATGACTCTTATGTTGAGATTTACAAAAAACTTCGTGACGGAGATCTAGCGGCGATAGAAAATGCAAAAGAATTTGTGCACTCTATTTTCAGCAAAGAGCGATATGACCTTTCGCCAGTAGGACGTTTCCGATTTAATCAACGCTTTGAGAAATCGCTTGATGAAAAAGAGCTTGCAAAAAAGATTATTTCTCTAGCTGATATGGATATTATAATTTCAAATATTATAACTCTAAACAACACTCCAGACTCAGTAGAAGATGATATCGACCATCTCGGTTCTCGACGTGTACGATATGTCGGTGAGCTTTTCCAGCAAAAAATCCGAATGGGTATGGCGCAGATAAAGAGAAATGTTCAAAACCGAATGTCTACTGTAGATACGGATGTAACTTTGCCTGTACAATTTATCAGTCCAAAGCCACTCCAAGCTCGTATCAAAGAATTTTTCACAACAAATCAGCTATCACAGTTTATGCAACAGACAAATGCACTCGAAGAGCTCGAGCATTTGCGAACACTTTCAGCTCTCGGACCAGGAGGACTAAACCGTGCTCGCGCAGGTTTTGAAGTACGTGACGTGCACACTTCTCATTACGGCCGACTCTGTCCTATTCACACACCCGAAGGTCCAAACATTGGTCTTATTTTGCGTCTTGCTCTTTACGCGCGTATCAATGAGTTTGGAATGATTGAAACTCCATATGCAAAAGTAAAAAATGCAAAAGTAACTGATGAAATTATTTATCTGAACGCTCTTGAAGAAGAAGAGTATAAAATCGCTCATGCCGCGACACCTTATGATGAAAGCGGAAAAATTTCTGTGGAAAACGTAGAAGTACGCATCAAGGGAAAGCCGGGACTTGTTGCAAAAGATAAAGTTGATTTTATTGATATTTCTATAAACCAAGCTTTTTCTGTAACAACATCAATGATTCCTTTTCTAAATCATGACGATGCCAACCGAGCACTCATGGGATCAAACATGCAAAAGCAGGCGACGCCTTGTATTATTCCTGAGGCACCGCTTGTAGCAACTGGTATTGAAGACCGAGCTGTAATGGATACTGGGCGACTACTCATTGCTAAAGAATCAGGAACTGTAACATTTGCAGACGCAAAAAGAATTGTTATAAAAAATGACAAAAACAAAGACAAAGAATACAAACTTGTAAACTTCTCACGAACAAATGGATTTACATCTTTTCATCAGCGACCAAGTGTGGATGTGGGTCAAAAGGTAAAGCGCGGAGAGGTTATTGCAGACAACTCATCTAGTGACAGAGGGCAAATGGCGCTCGGACAAAACATTCTTGTTGCTTTTATGTCATGGTATGGATCAAACTATGAAGACGCTATTATCGTTTCAGAAAGACTTGTAAAAGAAAGTAAGTTTTCTTCTATTCACATCGAAGAGTTTGTGGTAAACGTGCGTGACACAAAACTCGGACCAGAAGTCACAACTTGTGATATTCCAAACGTTGGAGAATCAAAACTAAAAAGTCTTGCAGAAGACGGAATCATTAGTATTGGTGCAGAAGTACGACCTGGAGATATTCTCGTTGGAAAAATTACACCAAAAGGCGAGACACAACTCACTCCAGAAGAGCGACTGTTAAGGTCACTTTTCGGTGAAAAAGCTCGCGATGTAAAAGATACATCAAAACGAATGGAAGGAGGAAAGCGTGGACGTGTGATAAACGTACAAGTATTTTCACGAGAAAAGGGTGACAAGCTAGAGTCTGGAATTATAAAAAGAATTCACATTGAGGTTGCTCAGCTTCGCACAGTATCTGTAGGAGACAAGCTCGCAGGACGACACGGAAACAAGGGAGTTATTTCAAGAATTCTTCCTGAAGAAGATATGCCATACATGGCGGACGGTACTCCTATAGATATTATTTTGACACCGCTTGGAGTGCCATCACGTATGAACCTCGGACAAATACTCGAGCTTCATCTCGGTCTTGCGGCGCACACTCTAAACTACCAAGCTATCGTACCTCCTTTTACAGGAGCGACAGATAGAGAAATCAAAAACGAGCTTGTAAAAGCTGGATTTAAAGAAAATGGGAAAATGATGCTTTTTGATGGACTCACAGGCGTGCCGTTTGATCAGGAAATCGCTGTGGGATACATGTACATCATGAAGCTTCATCATATGGTGGAGGACAAGATTCACATGCGTTCTATCGGACCGTACTCTCTTATTACTCAGCAACCTCTCGGCGGAAAAGCTCAGAACGGAGGACAGAGATTTGGAGAAATGGAAGTGTGGGCTCTTCTCGGACACGGAGCAGCTTATACATTGCGAGAAATGCTTACAATAAAGTCCGACGATATTGTTGGTCGTTCAGCAACATTTGATGCAATCGTAAAGGGAGAAAAAATCGAAGAGCCAAACACCCCCGCATCATTCAATGTGTTGCTAAACAATCTTCGGGGTATTTCACTTGATATAGATTTGAAAAAAATAAAAAAGTCGCAGGAAACAACGAGTGGTGAGAACGAATAATTATTAAAATTCATTTAAAAACTATGAACCCAAAACAAACAATGAAACCAAGAAGTAATCGTTCTGACCAAATAGATTTTGACATGATAACACTAAAGATTGCATCTCCAGAGCGAATTCGCGAATGGTCTTTTGGTGAAGTTACAAAACCAGAAACGATCAACTACCGAACACAACGAAGTGAGCGCAACGGTCTTTTTGATGAAAAGATTTTCGGTCCAGACAAAGATTATGAATGTTACTGTGGAAAATATCGCGGTATCAGATACAAAGGAGTGGTCTGTGAAAAATGTGGAGTAGAAATCACACGTTCTATAGTACGACGTGAGCGAATGGGCCACATCGAGCTTGCAACACCAGTGTCACACATTTGGTTTTTGCGAAGTATGCCTTCACGTATCAGTATGATTCTCGGTATTCCTACATCAGAGCTTGAAAAAGTTATTTATTTTGCTGGATATATTGTCACTAGCGTTTCAGAACCAGAGCGACTCCGAATTTTAAAAGATTTGGATTCTGAATTTAAGTCAAAAATAAAATCTGTAAACGACGACAAAACAAAAGAGGCTATCAAAGAAATGCTTGTTAATGCCAAGAAAGATATTGAAAGTGTACAAGAAGGACGCGTGCTTGATGAAGTAGAATACCACAATTTCTCTATAAAATACGGAACGCTTTTTGAAGCGGGAATCGGCGCCGAAGCAATTTACAAGATTTTCAAGAGTCTTGACTTGAGCGTACTTGAAAAAGCTCTTGTTATAGATTTGGAAAAAGCAGGCGCAATAGAAATAGACAAACTAAACAAGCGACTCTCACTCATCCGCTCAATGATAAAGACGGGTGTACGACCAGAGTGGATGTTTATGACACGCATTCCTGTTATTCCACCAGCACTTCGACCGATGGTGCCTTTAGATGGCGGACGATACGCAACATCTGATGTAAACGACCTTTACCGACGCGTTATAAATCGAAACAATCGTCTACGAAAACTAAAAGAAATCGGCGCTCCAGAAGTTATTTTGCGAAACGAAAAGCGTATCTTGCAGGAGGCAGTAGATTCACTTATTGACAACTCTATAAGACACGGCAACTCCCCGTCATCAGCTGTAAATCAGTCACAACGTCGGCCTCTCAAATCTCTTGCAGATAATCTAAAAGGAAAACGAGGACTCTTCCGTTCAAATCTACTCGGAAAGCGTGTGGATTATTCAGGACGATCTGTGATTGTTGTTGGTCCAGAATTAAAACTAAATCAGTGTGGACTACCAAAACATATGGCTTTGGAACTTTTCAAACCATTTATTATTTCTGGTCTTATCAAACAAGAACTTGCATACAATATTCGTGGAGCAAACCGTCTTATCGAAGATAGTATTCCAGAAGTGTGGTCGATTTTAGAAGAAGTTATCAAAGACCGATACGTTCTTTTAAATCGTGCGCCAACTTTGCATCGTCTAGGTATTCAAGCTTTCAAACCAATCCTCATCGAAGGAAATGCGATACAGGTGCATCCACTCGTATGTACAGCTTTCAACGCTGACTTTGACGGCGACCAGATGGCAGTGCACGTACCACTTTCTGATGAAGCTCAAATGGAGGCGCGAGAAATCATGGCTTCTGACAAAAACATTTTAAAACCAGGAAGCGGAGATCCTATCATTGTGGGAAAATTGCTCGACATTGTGCTCGGCTGTTATTGGATGACAAAAATGATTGTTGGAGAAGTGGGCGAAGGAATGCATTTTGAAAGCCCAACATCTGCTACGCTTGCATTTGATTATGGCGCTGCGAGTTTCCGAGCAAAAATCAAAGTGCTCCCTACAGAAGAAGTAAAATATAAGCAGTTTGATGGAAAAATATTTGAAACAACTATCGGCCGACTTCTCTTTAACAGCGTTCTTCCTGTTGACTACCCTTATATTAACAGCGAAATTGACCGCAAAAAAATGGCTAGTATTGTGGATGATCTTATCGAAAAATATGGTATTGAAAGCATTCCGCATATTATGGATAACATCAAGTCATTCGGCTTCAAATACGCAACATATTCTGGTGTAACATGGGGAATTGATGATGTGACAGTCCCAGAAGGAAAAGATGCTGTTATTAAAAAAGCAAAAGCTCAATCTGATCAGATAGTGGACCAATACAACAACGGTCTAATCTCAGAAGACGAGCGACTACAAAAAAATATTGAAATCTGGCACGGTGCTAAAAACGAAGTTGAAAAACTTATGCCAGGAACGCTTGATAAAAACGGTTCTGTGTACGATATGGTAAATTCTGGTGCTAGAGGATCTCTCAGTCAGATTACACAAATGGCGGGAATGAAAGGTCTTATTCAAAACACTGCTGGAAACACTATAGAGTTTCCGATTCTTTCATGTAGTAAAGAGGGATTGAGTCCGCTTGAGTATTTCATTACTACTCACGGTTCTCGAAAAGGTCTCACTGACACAGCGCTAAACACGGCAAAAGCTGGATACCTCACACGCCGACTCTTTGACGTAGCCCAAGACGCTATCATCACAGAAGAAGATTGTGGAACAAAAGACGGAATAAAAATTACAAAAGAAAATGCTTCTGGTATTGAGGTAGATCTTTCAAAGAGTTGTAGAGGACGATTTCTTGCTGAAGATATAATGACAAAAGATGGAAAAGTTCTTTTCAAGAAAGGGGAGTTACTCACAAAAGAAAATGGACTTGCTGTTGACAGGGAAGGTATTACTGAGGTCATTGTGCGCTCACCTCTCATCTGTAAAACATCAACAGGTATTTGTGTAAAATGTTACGGTACTGATCTTGGAAAACACAAAGTTATTGATATCGGTGAAGCTGTTGGTACTGTCGCTGCGCAAGCTATTGGTGAGCCGGGAACACAGCTCACTATGCGTACATTTCACGCCGGAGGTACTGCGTCTGTCGGTGGAGACATCACACAAGGTCTTCCTCGTGTGGAAGAAGTTTTTGAAAAACGAAAGCCAAAAAATCCTGCTGTCATTAGTCACGTAGAAGGAGTCATAACTCAAATAGAAAATTCTGGTGCAGATAAAAAGATTGTGATTCTTCCTGAAATTTCTGACAAATCAAAACTCAAAACAAAAGGTGAAGTAGAATATCCTGTAAGTCCACAACGTATGATTTTGGTAAAGGTTGGCGACAAGGTTTTAAAGGGTGAAATGCTCACAGACGGTTCTTTAGATATCGACGAGCTATTCAAGTATTCCGGCAAAGAAAAAACAGAAAGCTACATCATTCGAGAAATCAGCAAGCTTTACGAGCTCCAAGGAGAAGCTGTGTCCAGAAAACACATTGAAGTTATTGTGCGACAAATGTTTAGTCGAAGAAAAATAAAAGACGTTGGAACAACATCACTTTCAGTCGGTGACGTGGTTGAAATAGCAGAGCTTACTTTTGAAAACGCAAAGGCACGCGATCTCGGTGGAGAAGAAGCAAAGTCAGACCCAGTGGTGATGGGTATTACAGAAGTTTCTCTTTCTCGAAAGAGTTTTCTTTCAGCTGCTTCTTTCCAACACACAACCCGCGTTCTTATCAACGGTGCTATTAGAGGAAACACAGACAAGCTCATAGGTCTCAAAGAAAATGTTATTATCGGCCGACTTATCCCAGCGGGAAGTGGTTTTGAAGGAAGTCCAAAATGGAAGATGATCCAAGATATGCAGAAAAAGTAGAAAGTGAGACGGATGCGTTCGCTAATTAAATTAATAGTATGTCATCCTCCGTAGATCTTATAAAAGAAAAACTAGAAATTGCCGAC
>JBCLGW010000016.1:0-10171 GCA_039740835.1 Parcubacteria group bacterium
TCTACAATGCTCATGAGATATTCATAAACCCCAGCCCAAGTGGAATGTACGACAAAACCATCTTTGAAGCGATGGCATGCGAGAGTCTGATCCTCACCTCAAATTTAAACCTCAAAGGCCAAATAGATGACTCATTTCTTTTTACAGAAAATGATGCGGAAGATTTGGCAAAAAAATTAAAAAACCTGTTGGACTTAGGCACCGAAACAAAAGAAAAATATGGTACTATCTTAAGGACATATGTTATGGGTCACCATAGTTTGGAACGGCTTGCACGTGAGTTGTCAAAAGAAATGACTGAAGGAGCGAAAGCCTAAAAATATATATGAGTCGCACATACTCAATTCTTAGAGATAGGCAATATGCAGAGCTATCTAAACTCACACTTGAGGGGAATATTTTAGATATTGGTGGAAACACAAGTTCCGAATATCACCCTCTGATAAAAGGGAAACACGTAGTCACAACTGTTAATCTTACTCCAGAGTATGGTTGTGATCTTGTTTTTGACATTCAAGAAAAATTCCACTTAGATGACAATTCCTATGACCACGTTATTTCCCTCAACGTACTCGAGCATGTCTTTGGTTTTCAAAATGCTTTTGCTGAGATTTGTAGGGTTTTAAAAAAGGACGGAACATTTGTAATTAGTACTCCTTTTATGCATCATATCCACGGGTGCCCCGATGATTATTTCCGTTATACAGATTCAGCTCTCGAAAAGATATTAACAGATGCCGGCTTTCATGAGATTAAAATCGTTCCTATCGGACTCGGTGTGTTCTCTTTGTTTTATCAAACAACGAGCGGGATGATTCCCATGTTTTTACGACAGTTTTTTAAGTCGTTAGCTCTTTTGTGTGATAGGGTATTACTCAAGGTCTCTACGCGATACGAGCGGGTAAGTCAAAGAATTCCCCTTGGGTATTTTGTGACAGCAAAAAAATAATTACTGCAATCTTGCCCCACTTCATTTAGTTCAAAAATTTCACAATACATACAAGTATATTACTAAATTTGCTATAATAGCTTCACTTTTATATGGAGAATAAAATTGGTCAAACATTGAGTTTCATTGTTCGGCATTTTTCGGACCACAGGCTGGTGGTGCGGTATTTGATTGCTGGTGGTTTTGGAGCGCTCGTCAATATAGTAAGTATGTATGTTTTCACAAGCATGTTCTCTGTGTGGTATATTGCATCAGCAGTCTTTGCTTTTTTAATTTCTCTGGTAGTGACATTCTTTTTGCAAAAAATGTGGACATTTAGCGACAAAAAATTAGAGGTGGCACATGCACGGAGACAAGCAGGATTCTATATCCTATCGAGCACTTCTTTTTTAGTTCTCAATATATTGATGCTATATGTTTTAGTTGATTTTTTAAAGATTGGGTATCTTTTTGCTCAATTTTTATCACTGGGAGCCGTGGCGTGTGGGAGCTTCTTGTTTAATAAAACAATAACTTTTAGGAAGGTTGCAATAGTAATTTAATCTAACATGACATTTTTTAATAAAAATAATCTATTGGAAGGAGTTTTTAATTTTTGCAAGGAACATAAGATAGAGATTATTATTTTTTTGCTTGCCGTGTTTGTACGAAGTCTGCTGTTTTTCATCAACCTAGACCATAACCAAGGCGACCTTATTACAACGATACGTGGGGATGACGGATATTATGAAATAAGCAAATCTTTGGTTGAAGGTACTGGGTTCGGGAGGCTTGATTCTGATGGATTATTTGTTCCCAATCCTCTCCGCCCACCCATTTACCCATTTTTTATTGCAGGAATACTTTATTTTTTTAAAAGCTATTGGGTTGTTTTAGTCGTTCAGATATTAATCGCTAGTATGATCCCAATATTAGGGATGTATATCGTTCGTAAATTTACACAAGTAAAGGCGCTCATAAATACCACTGGAGTTCTTCTAGCTTTGGAACCGTATGCTATTTTGTTTTCATTTATTTTCTACACAGAAACACTCTTTATATTTTTGCTCCTTATTTTTCTACTTTTCTTCTTTAGTTATTTTAAAGATAACAGTTGGAGAAATATTATTTGGGCTTCGGTTTTTCTCGGTCTTGCTGTTCTGGTGAAGCCTACCATTCAATACTTGCCGATAGTGATACCTCTTTTTATACTGTGGCATTTTCGAAAGAGTCCATTGAAAAAGGTTGTAACTCAACTTGTTGTTTTTACAGGTATTTTTATGCTCATGATATCTCCGTGGCTATATCGTAATTATAAGGAATTTGGTGTTGTGGGAATGAGTGCACAACCGGCCTACAATCTTAATATTTACCTTGTTCCTTCAGTTCTTTCTCTTGAGAATAAAACTAGTTTTGCTATTGAGCTAAGAAATATTGAAAATAAAGAAGGCTTTGATCAAAATAACATTACTCTCGCCACCTCTGATTATTATGTACAGCAGGCCATGGGTGTTTTAAAAGAGCATCCAGTCGCTCTTTTAAAGTCGATAGGCATCACAGGGATCACATTTTTTACGCATGATGGTATGTTGACCATACTTCAGTATGCTGGGTATACGCCCAAAAACTACCTGCCACGCCCGGTGCTTTTGATGTTGTTTGATGATTTGTGGGGTGTTGTGATGGCGATAAAGGAGGTTATTTCAAGCCCTATGGTGCTTGTGTTGCTCCTACGTGTTTTCTGGATTATAATGACGCTGTTGTTTTTTGTTGGTGTAGTACGGTTTTTGAAGGACAAAAAACCCAACACCATTGTTATTTTTGCTCTTTTCCTTGTTATGTATTTTGCTGCCACGACCGCTATCAATGGACTTGGTGTTAACGCTCGGTTTCGTATGCCAGTGAATGTATTCATATTCTTTTTTGCAGTATACGGGTGTATGCGTTTAGTGAAAGATATTTCCTTCCTTAAAGATAAAATAAAGCTACGTCATAAATAATTCAATGAAAAAACTCTCAATCGTTATTCCTTGTTTCAACGAGCGAAATACTATAGAAAAAATTTTAAATAAGATTCTCAGTCTGAAATTTTCAGGGTGGGAGAAAGAAATTATTGTTATAGATGATTGTTCTATGGATGGTACAAGAGATATTTTAAAAAAATATGAAGACCGTATCAAGGTCATCTATCAGGAAAAGAATGAAGGAAAGGGGACTGCAGTCAGAGCAGGTCTTTTGACAGCAACCGGAGAATACGCAATCATTCAGGATGCCGATCTAGAGTACAATCCCGAAGAGATCAAGGACCTCCTTGTTGCACTTCTGGAAAAGCGAGGTGATGTCATCTTTGGGTCACGCAATCTTCACCATGAAAAACACTCCGGCTTTTTAATTCCGCGTTTTGGAGTATGGTTTATTACGGAGCTTCTTAATAAGCTCTACGGCATTCACTTAACAGATGCGTGGACTTGTTATAAACTTTTTCCTCTTTCAGCAAGAAATGATTTTAGAGCTGGCAAATTTGATTCAGAGCTTCTTTTTACCGCAGCACTCGCACGTCGTGGGCTGACTATATTTGAAGTTCCTATTTCGCATACCCCTCGAGATTTTTCCGAAGGCAAAAAGATTCGCTATCGAGATGGATTTCACGCGATATTTTTGTTGATAAGCGATCGCTTGTTGTATCTTAGAAATGCTAAAGATCAGCACGTGAAAGAAACAACACCTTTACTCTGTTGCCCCGTCTGTCACGAGGACTTCGTAAAGACACAAAAAGAATATGTATGTAAAAAAGATGGAACTTTTTTTATTGATGAAGCAGGTAGGCCTCTAATGGTAAACACTGAAGCACTAGCTCTCAACAAGAACGAACATGAGACAGGCATCAATTGGCTAAAATCTTTTTTAAAACAGTTTCCAAGAGTCTACTATAGTATCTGGCACTTTTTTTGTCCGGTGCTTATGGTCCAAAATGGCCCTCGAAAGATTCTAAAGTTTGTTCCAAAAGGGAGTATTGTGCTTGATATAGGGTCTGGTCCGGAGAGACTTGGCGCTGAGTTCACCAACATTGACGCTTTTCCTTTTCCTGAGGTTGATATTGTAGCGGACGCGAAAGCTCTACCATTCAAAGATTGTTCAGTAGATGGTCTAGTGAGCGAGTCTCTCTTGGAGCATGTTCCTGATGCAAAGATTGTCGCAAATGAGATGGTGAGGGTTCTAAAATCTGGTGGCTTTCTGTATGTGAGCGCCCCTTTCATTCATCCTTTTCATGCTTCTCCTAATGATTTTGGACGATGGACATTGAGCGGGCTTCAAGAATTATTTCAAGATCTTGAAATCGTGGAGAAGGGAGTGCGTTCTGGACCATGGAGTGCTTTGCTTATGTTCTTGGCATATTGGCTTGGCGTAATTTTTTCTTTTGGATCTAGAAAAGTAGCACCATTTTTGGCGCATATTTTTATGCTGATTTTGGGGCCGCTCAAGTATCTAGACATCATCTTTGCTAGATTTCCCGGAGCAGAAGATGTTTCTGCACATTTGTATATTGTGGGTAGAAAAAAATAATATTGCTTATGCAAAAACTCTTTTTAATTTTTCACGGACGTTTCCCCAGCGAAAAAGCCGCGGCACTTTTTGCTGCTAAAAGCTGCGAGGCGTTTGCGGAGGAAGGGAGAGATGTAGTGTTATTGGTCCCGAGGCGTTTTGGAAGAATTAAACAAGACTCTTTTGAGTACTACAACCTCAAGAAAAATTTCACAATTAAATTTTTACCAACATTGGATCTATTTTTCATTCCATTCTTTGGGCGGTTTGCATTCTATGTTAGCCTTGTTATTTTTTCGTTGTCGTGCACCATGTACCTGCTTGCTAAAAGCAAAACAGAAGATATTATTTATTCGAATGAAAATTTCCCTATATTTTTTGCTTCATTTTTCAGAAAAAATACATTTTATGAGGTTCACGATATGCCTCGTGGCTGGCTCTATTTTTACAAAAAGCTTTTCAAGAGAGTTCGCGGTGTTGTGGTGACTAATATATGGAAGCGTGACAATATTGCGCGTATTTTTGGCATCAGTAAAAAAAAGATGCTTTATGAGATGAATGCTGTTGATATCGACGAATTTGATATTTCGTTGACACAAGGAGATGCAAGAAAACAGCTAAAAATAGCCTCAGAAGGCCATATAGTGCTCTACACAGGGCATTTGTACGGATGGAAAGGAGTTGACACACTGGCGCGTGCAGTAGAGTTTTTGCCTCCAAATGTCACTGTCTATTTTGTCGGAGGTACCGAAAAGGACATTTGGAGTTTTAAGAAGCGTTTTGGGCATATTTCGAACATTGTAATCGCAGGTCACAAAAACCACAAAGAGATGCCACTTTGGCAGAGGGCCGCTGATGTCGTGGTGGTACCCAATACTGCTAAGGAAGACATTTCAAAATATGACACTTCGCCGATGAAGATTTTTGAGTATATGGCAAGCAAAAAACCCATCGTTGCTACCGACATCCCTTCCATCAGAGAAATACTAAATGACACGAACTCCGTAATAGTTTCGCCAGATGACCCTAAGGCGATGGCACAGGGAATTATGAATGTGCTCAATGACAATGTACTCGCACAAAAGATTGCTGACCAAGCGTACCATGATGTCGCGGTTCATACATGGGAAGAGCGTGCAAAAAGGGTGCTTAGTTTTGTAAAAGAAAGATATTAGCATCTAGCCGATTGCCGGATTCTAATAATGCACCATTGTTGAATATTTATTCTCAAAGAATTTAGTTTTGTCGCGATAGTAGTCCCAGTCCATAGGTTCTTTCTGCATTACGATAAAAGGGACATTTCCGTAATATGATGCGAAGGCGCCGAAAGTACTATTTGATCCTATTACAACGTTGGTTGAAGCAAGGAGGAATAAGTCGGTTACTGCATTATCTTTGCTTACGGAGATGTTTAATTCAGAAAAATATTTTTCATTAACTGGTCCGTCAGAGGTTATTAGAAAACATGTTTTACTGATGTTCATTTTAAATATTGAAATATATTCATTGAGGATTTCTCGAACCCGTTTTTGTTCTATAAAGTACGTACCTTCTCTCCATGTTTTATAGTCACCTTGGCGCATATGCACACCAACCACTGTCTCATATTTTTTTTGTAATTCATTTATAGTTACTGTAACTTTTTTTTCTATATTTTCTCGTGGTTTAAAATATTTCTTTATTTCACTTCTATATTTTTCTATTCCCACAGGATTCCTAAAAAGCCAGCCATCTATATATATATTTTTTCTTGCCTGTTCAAGCTCTTTTAGTTTTCCTTCAGTTTCTTTTGTTGACGGTAAATAAAATGGCTTGTTATACGCATTTGCATAAGAGATAGTTTGGTCGTGAAAAAACCACAGGATTATGGTCGTATACCATTGGTAGAATTTTCGCCACACTTTGCGACGGAATGCCGTCTTGCGTTTGGTGTAGTTTTTGAAAGGAAGAAAAAAAACGATTCTAACGAACCAGCTTGTTGTTGGAATATTGAAATATTCTCCGTATTCAAAAAAAGAAGGATTCTCAAGTATGTAATTATGCTCCCGTGCATATGCGTAAATACTCACATAGTTCCACAATTGATTTGCGAGTTCATTGCCTGATGAGCGAAGGATGACAACTTTTTTCATAATTATTTTCTAAAATAATAAAGCCCAGTCCCAAATCCTTTTTGTGGGTCATAAGCAGACTCCATTTTGTTGCCGTAAATATATTGCTCTTCTACTAGTGTCAGATCTTTTGTCAATTCCAATACATAGTCTCTGGTAAACGCGCGGTGAGCGTTGAAATAGACTCGGTTCTCATTATCAACGGGCACTGATATGTAGAGATTTCCGCCAAAAGACAAAACACGGATCATTTCTTTGATAGCTTTTTCTGAACCAAAGGAATCGAGTGGGTCGCCATAGCGTCCGAGTCCAATGTGTTCAAGGACGCAAATGGAGCTCAAAGACTGTATTTCTCCGTCTTTGAAAGGTAGGTCAAGCACGCTTCCTTTAACAAAAGAAAGACCTCTGATTGAAAGATTGAGCGGGCGGATATCAATCATGGTGGTCGGTGTGAATTGCGAAATGATGCCAATCATACCTGCTTCTGATCCGATGTCGTAATGATGCGTTGGTTTATTATCAAAAACTTTTTTTGCGCACCATGCGTCTTGATAAAAATATACTGGATCAACAGGTGTGGTACTCGTCTTGTCATAAATACGCGGGTAGAGATCTGATGTCTTGAGAGAGAAATGCTTGTTGATATTTATTTTTTTATACTGACGATAGTCAGCAAAGAACACACGAAGCAAATTTAGTTTTGTGAATAAACTATATTTATTCCTGAGTGCACGTACCAAAATAACATTTATTTTGAAAAAAGGTATTTGCTTTAGTTTTTCGTGGACAGTTTTTTTATTGTTCATATTATTTGTAGAGTTACACCGTGATATATTTCTCATAATCTGTAAACATTTCGTTCTGTCTGTTTTGTCGCCAAAGATAGAGTGGAATAGAAAATGTGTAGCTATTCTTAAATGTTTCTGCTACCTGAAAGTTAAAGTCACGGTCGGCACCACGACCCATAAAGGATGGCCAGATACGTTCGGAGAGCGGACGAAATTGTACTTTCTCGATGACTTCGCGTTTGAAAAGTGGGCTGTTGCCTGTACCAGGATATGATTCAAGAGATCGAAAAAATAATTTGTTGACCACTCGCAATCGTTTCCATTCAAAAGGAATATATTTATTGAGCGGTCCCAAGAGTGGAATAATGACGCCCTTCGTCTTTTTGGCGAGAGCAGTAATTTCATTTGGATATATGATGGCGTTAGGGTGATCGCGAAGGATTGCTGTGGCATCAAGTTTTTTACCGAGAAGGTCTGGTCTGAATTGTTGCCACTGAACGCAAATGTGGGTCGCCTTATATTCTTGTGCAAGATTGTATTGTACCTCAATACGATTCACCAATGATGCATCGTCGGCGTCCTGAAAGGTAATCCATTCACCATTAATTTTTTCAAAGCCATAATTGCGCGCCGAGTATCCAGCATTGATGTTGCGTCCACGTTTATTGATGCGGTTTGGGTCATTAAAAGGTAACTTGTAATATGAGAGTTTGTTCCATGTTTGTGCATATATTTGCACCACTTTTGCCGTACCATCAGTGCTATTATCGTCGACAACAATTACTTCGATATTAGGATATGTTTGTGCGCGCATAGAATCAAGAGCAACACCAATCGTTTCAGCGTTGTTGTGTGCGGGGATTATGACGGAAATAAGAGGAGGGTTCATAGTTTGTTTTCCTTAATAATAGTATCAATAAATGAAGCGTATGCCGACTTGAATTTTTCCTTGGTGTGATGCTCTTGTGCATAATCCCAAGTAGTGATGGCTCTCTTCTTCAATTCTTCTACTGGAAGTGCAGAGATCTTTTTTACAGAATCTATGATTTCCTCAACTGTTGCAGTCCTAAGTTTTATTCCAAAGGGTTCAACATCTACCCCAGATTCATGAGTAACGATGGGAATGAGGCCAGCATGCATTCCTGTGATGACACTACCGGCTTGACCCTCAGAACACGATGGATATACAAGCCCGACTGCCCCATTAATTATTTTTTTAAATTGTTCACCGCGAACATCAATACGCCCAACCAATTTTATATTTGGGGTATTGTAAAGTTCTTTGTGGTAGCAGGTGACAAAATCATTTTCAGTTGCTGTTGGCCCACAAATAGTTAGCTGATAGTCAGGCATTCGTGAAAAAGCTTCCAGTGTGAGGTCCAACCCCTTATGCACGGCACCACCACCTCCTATCCAGACAAAGTTTTTTTGAACTTCCTGAAAATTTTTATGTTGAGGAGAAGGGAAAACTACAGTAGATAGCAGTGGGATGTCTATTATATTTTTACCAGAATATGAATAGGTTTCTCTGGCGAATCCGTTACCAAGTGCTGTTGTATAATCCGCATACTCTATATTGTTTGAAGGATTCATTTTTCTGCGCGGCTCAAGAATGCACCCGCGCCTGTTTTTTAGTTCTCTCAATCGTTTTAGTTCGGCTTTGTTTTGATAGCTCCAGTGAGCCCCCGCAATGTAGAAGACCCTAACGCAGTTTTCTGGTAAAAGTGGAGTTAGGCGTTCTAGATTTTGGTTTACATCTATAACTATAGAGTATTGTTTTTTTGGTACGAAGTGGCTGTTGGTCCAGTCTATAACATCAACCGCATACCCGCGTTCAAGAAGGACATTAGCAATAATGAGGCACTCAAAAGGATTTGTGTGTGGAGTCTTGTCGAGTTCAAATTTAGTTATTGTAAATGGGTGAGTAACATAGGAAAGGAGAGCGTGGCCTTTTGGTTTGCTCACAGGTTTAAGTGCTATTGCACCAGTCATTTTACGTTTTAATTTATGCTTATAAACCTGTAGCGTGTTAAAAAATGAATCAGGAAAAAAGGACATGGTATTTAAATCTTGTTAAATAAAACCTCAGTAGGTTTTTGTTTACTCATATCATCAAGCCATCTTTCAGATTTTGAAAATAATTCTGGCCACTCCTCAGCAAAAGAACCTGATGTTTGTTTTGTCTTAAATAACGAACCACTCCGAATTTTATTGCGAAGGATTTTTAATTTTTCAACAAAAAAAGAATCGGGGTTTTTGTTAAGGTAAAATTTATTTAGGCGGTCAGTTTCATCTTTTATTTTTTTCATATAAACCAGAGAAACACTCTGGGGGTTACTGACGTTTACAAATGAATAACCCGTATGCCACGCGATGTTTGCTTTTCCTGAGGTAATACGTAGCGAGAACTCCGCATCAGCTCTTCGGAATGATGGATTCCATAACCCAAGGATAGGAAGTGACGATTTTCTTATGACGATGCCGAGACAGCAGAAGGAAAATGGAGTGTGTTTTCTTTGCAACTCAAGGTAGTCATTTCCGTAAGAAAATGGCCTAACCGATATTCCGAGATCTTGATTTTTAAATCCGCCATTTGAGCCAAGAATGTCAATTTCGGGGTGGGCTAGCATGAAATCTTTGTGCTCTTGAATAGTAGGATAATGGAAAACATCATCATCGGTAATAATCTTTATTAATTCTCCGCGTGCAACTAAAAAAAGCTTATTAAGTGCATGAGATTCCCCATGGTCTGGCTCCGAGGTGAATGCATAAATTTCCCCTTTGGAGCGCAACCCTTCCAG
>JBCLGW010000017.1:0-6931 GCA_039740835.1 Parcubacteria group bacterium
CCTTAGCAAGTCCGCCACCACAAGAAAGTACGGCGCATAGCCCTTGTCTTTGATAACTTTCAGCTCATATTCTGCGCGCTCTAGTGCCTCTTTAGTTTTTTCTATACCGCGTATTTCAAAACCTTCAAAAACAATACGCCGAAATTCATCGTCATATGAAAGTCCACTTTCTACGATATAGTTTGGGAAAACCCATTTTCCTAAATCAAGCTCTAGGTTGCACATATCTACAATACGCTGTGTGTTTTCTATTGCCTCAGGTAAATTTTTGAAATATTTTTGTGCTTGTTTTTGTGTTATGAAAGAAAAATCTTCTTCTGCGCCGTCTAAACTGTTTTTTTCACTGCGATTTGAACCGGTTTGAATAGAGATGAGTGTTTCTCGAGCAAGACGGTCTGTTGGATTTATATAATATACATCGTGTGCGGCAACTATTTGAGTGTCGGTTTCTTTTGCCAAAGCAACAAGAGACTTCATTTTGTCTTCGTGGCTAGGGATTTCTGGATGGTATGTGATTTCTATAAAAAAGTTTTCTGCGCCATATATTTTTTTGTACCAAGTGATGAGCTCGCGAGCTTGGTTTAGGTTTTGGTTTTTTACTGCGCTAGCAATGTCGCCGGAAAATGATGGAGAAATGCAGACCAGACCGTCTTTATATTTTTCTATCAATTCTTTGTCTACGCGTGGTTTGTAATAGAAACCATCGATGAATGCGGAGGTAACAAGTTTTATAAGATTTTTGTAACCGTTGATATCTTTTGCTAAAAGGACAAGGCGAAAACGAGAGCTGTCTATACCACTTTGTTTGTCTGTGCGAGAACGCACCGCTAGGTATGCATCAATGCCGATTATTGGTTTGATACCGGCTTTTTTACACTTTTTATAAAACTCAATCGCGCCGTACATGTTGCCGTTGTCGGTGAGCGCGAGAGCTGTCATCTCATCTTTTTTGGCAGATTCAATAAGCTCTGAAATTTTTGGTAAAGCATCGAGTAGACTGTAATGACTGTGGACGTGTAGATGAGTAAATTTGCTCATAGATTGATTATAGTATGATTATAGCAAATACATGAAGTATCAATATATTATTGGAATTGATGAGGTGGGGCGCGGGCCTCTTGCAGGGCCCGTCACGGTCGGTGCTGTATGCATCAGCGCAGATTTCAAACGCTCATTTTTTCGTGGCATAAAAGATTCCAAAAAACTTTCTGCTAAAGCGCGGGAAATGTGGCGGGAGAAAGCACTGAATTTTCAGAGGAAAATAGTGAGGAGGAGTTTGGCGGGTCAATTTTTGTATGCAGTTTCAAGTGTTGCGCCGAGTGTGATAGATAAAATCGGTATAAACAAAGCTATCGCTAGAGCAATGAAAAAATCACTCAGTGTTTTGCAAAAAAAATTGGGCGCGAAGGAAAGTGAGTGTCTGGTGTTGCTCGACGGTGGCCTGCGCGCGCCAGCACAATACCAGCATCAAAAGACGATTATAAAAGGAGACGAAAAAGAGTCTGTGATTGCTCTGGCCTCAATTTTTGCCAAAGTAAATCGTGATAAAAAGATGGAGAAATTTGCAATAAAATATCCAGAATATGGTTTTGAAAAAAACAAAGGTTATGGCACCGAGTATCATTGTAAAAAAATCCGCAAACACGGCCCGTCAAAAATCCACCGCAAGAGTTTTATAAAAAATATTTGACACAAGTAAGCCCCGCTGATTCTTGCCTTTTTTTATGAATTGTATATAATCTTCTTTATATGGTAGTCAGAATGCGAAGCACCAGATCTCATACGGGCAACCGTCGGTCTCATCATGCAATAAAGATGGGCGCTATTTCCAAGTGTCCAAAATGTAGCGCTCCTAGAATGAATCACCGAGCATGTCTAAAATGCGGAGTTTATAAAGACCACATGGTCATTGATACTGTTGCAAAAGCGACAAAGAAAACAAAGAAAGAAAAAGCAAAATAACAAACGGGCGCGGGCGGTTTTCAAAGGAAGTTCTTAACAAAAAAATAATGGCAAATAGGCACTTATCAAGATCAATAGTCACACAATCACTCTTTGAATGGGATTTCAACAAAAAGAGTGAGGTGGAAGCTATGCAGATTTTTTTTCGTAATGTCGAGGAATTTGCCCCTGGTATGGGTGATCTTTCTTTTATGGAGGCCTTGATGCGTAATGTTTTAGCAAAAAGACGCGACTTGGATATTATTATAGAAAAGGCGGCGCCAGACTGGCCGATAGACAAGATTTCTATTATCGACAGAAATATTTTGCGTATAGGACTTTATGAACTCATTTTTTCAGACAGAAAAGAAGTGCCACCAAAAGTTGCGATAAATGAGGCAATAGAATTGGCAAAAACATTTGGCGGAGATACGAGCGGAAAGTTTGTAAATGGCGTGCTCGGCGCGGTCTACAAAGAGATGGGTGAACCCGGAAAAGAAGAAACTTCAAAACGAAAAAGACACCCAGATATTCCAGATGACCAAGCCCCGATTCAAAACCTTGCTGGTGCGGTAGTATATGCGAAATATGAAGATGATGTGTATCTTGCACTTGTGCATGATGTGTTTGGCCACTGGACACTTTCAAAAGGAAAACTTGAATCAGGTGAGGATATACCATCGGGCGCTTTGCGGGAAATAAAAGAAGAAATCGGTGTTGATATCGAAATAAAAGAAGAACTTGGCAACAATTCTTACATCGCTTTTGATCCAGAAAAGGGAAAGATTAAAAAACACGTCACTTATTTCCTTGCTGAAGCAAAATTTAAAGACTTGAAACTTGAAGAGGGAAATGGCGGACTAGATGATGCGCGTTGGTTTAAACTCGCCGACATCCTTGACCTTAATTTTTATAATGATATTCTGCCGATTGTAACCAAGGCCATAAACATCCTTTTGGCCAAAAAGGTATAAAACCCAAAATGAGTATAGATTTCTCAAAATTCGAAGAAAAGTCTGGAGTAACTTTTAAAGACAAAGCACTATTGAAACAAGCGTTTGTTCATCGTTCATATATAAATGAAAACAAAGACTCTGACCTCGTGCACAATGAGCGTTTGGAGTTTTTAGGTGATGCTGTCCTCGAGCTCGCTATCACCGACTATCTTTACGAAAATTATCCCACAAAAGATGAGGGGTATATGACAAGTATTCGCTCTGCACTTGTAAACGCGACGACTTGTGCGCAAGTGGCGAACACTCTAGGTGTCAATGATTTTCTTTTGCTTTCTCGCGGAGAAACAAAAGATACCGGACGCGCACGACAATATATTTTGGCAAACACCCTCGAGTCCATCATCGGTGCAATATATTTAGATCAAGGATATGCTGTAGCGAAAAAATTTATTTACGAAAATATCACATCACTTGCTGAAGATATTGTTTCAAAAGGCACATGGTTAGATTCAAAAAGTCTTTTTCAAGAAAAAGCACAGGAAATGGAAAGCACTACTCCAGCTTACAAAACAATTAAAGAAACAGGCCCAGACCATGACAAAAGATTTACTGTGGGTGTGTATTTAGGAAAAGAGCTCATCGGCTCAGGTGACGGAGATTCAAAACAAGATGCAGAGCAGGGAGCAGCAAGAAAAGCACTTGAAAATAAAGGATGGTAAAAATAAAATGGGAAACCTCGCAATATGTATCTAAAGGGTCTTGAAATAAACGGTTTTAAATCTTTTTCAAAGAAGAGCTCACTTGAGTTTACTTCGGCGATTTCGGCTATTGTTGGTCCAAACGGCTCGGGTAAATCAAATATCGCTGAAGCATTTCGTTTTGTGCTTGGCGAGCAGTCTATAAAATCTTTGCGCGGGAAAAAGGGCGAGGATTTAATTTTTAACGGCAGTAATGATGTCGGTCGCTCCAATCGCGCTTCAGTAAAAGTGATATTTGATAATGCGCGCAGATTTTTGAATATTGATTTTGATGAGGTGACTATTGAGCGCGTGGTGCATCGCGACTCAGTCAATGAATATTTTATAAACGGTAGTCAGGTGCGACTGCGAGATATTATTGAGCTTCTTGCCGGCGCTCATATCGGCTCATCTGGCCACCACATTATTTCACAGGGCGAAGCAGATAAGATTTTGAATGCAAATTTAAAGGAGCGTCGCGCGATGATTGAAGACGCTTTGGGTCTAAAAATATATCAATACAAACGCCAAGAGAGTGAGCGAAAACTAGAAAAGACAGAAGAAAATATTGCGTCTGTAGAATCTTTGCGAAAAGAAGTTGCACCTCATTTACGCTTTCTCAAAAAACAAGTAGAGAAAGTTGAAAAAACCCTGCAGATGAAAGACGAACTTCGCGGACTTTATACAGAGTATTTGAAACGCGAGGATGAATATATTAAAAAATCAAAGAGTGATTTGTCGGACAGACGAAAACCTCTCGAAGACGAGCTTCAGCAGTTAGAAAAAGATTTGTCGAAAGCAAAAGATGTCCTGCAAAGCTCTGAGGGAAAAGATAAAAAGAGTATGGAGGTGATAGCTTTTGAGGAAAAGATTCGCGCTGTGCGTGGTCAGCGTGATGCTCTAGTGCGTGATCTCGGACGCATCGAGGGTGAGATTTCATCTGAAGAAAGAATAATAAAAAAGCAGAAAGAAATCGCGCAGTCAGAAGAGGGGAAAATGGTGAGTTTTAAAGATGTGGAGCAGATGGCAAATGATGTTACTTTGCACGCTTCTTTAGCCGAAAAAGAAAATGATATTGTACAGATAAAAAGTATTTTAAAAACTCTCAGAGAAATAATCGTTAGTTTTGTTTTTAAAAATCGTACACAGAGCAATGGTGTTTTGGTGAAAGAATCAGAGGTACATATTGCAGAGCTTTGTTTGCAGAAAAAAGAACTTGAGGATAGTGCGCAAAAACTTTCTTCTGATGAGCAAACATTACAGTTAGAATACAACGAACTTCGCTCCGCAATAGAACGTGAAAAAGACACAAATCGCGAAGCGGAGCGACAGATGTTTACTCTGATGACGAAACAAAATGAAGTCATTTCAAAAATAAATATTGTAAAAGCTGAAAACGAAAGATTGCATATAGAAGAAGAGAATTTTAAAAGAGAGCTTTCGGAAGCTGGCATGCTCATTGGTCGCGCTGTACTTGATTTTGCCTCTTTTGTGATTGTTTCAAGCGGGGAAGTTGAGTTGAGAAATGTGCAAGAAGATCGCCGAAGAGCGGTTGAAAGAATAAAAATTCGTATTGAAGATGCCGGCGGTGGGTCAGGGGAGGATATTATGAAAGAGTTTAAAGAGGTGAGCGAGCGTGATGTTTTTTTGGAGCGGGAGCTTGAGGATTTGCATAAGTCTGCACTGGTGCTTCGACAGCTCATCATCGAGCTTGATGAAAAACTTACAACTGAATTTAAAAGCGGTGTAGAAAAAATAAACACCCAGTTTCAAAATTTTTTTAGTTTAATGTTTGGGGGTGGCTCTGCATCACTGACGGTGGTGCGAGAGAAAAAACGTAGACGAGCAGACAGAGACACTGATCTAGCAAGTCTACTTTCTCTAGAAGATGGTGTGATACCAGAGGAAGAAGAATCCGAAGAGGGTGTTGATATAGAGGTGAGTCTGCCACGCAAAAAAATAAAAGGACTCGTGATGCTATCTGGTGGTGAGCGCGCACTCACATCTATTGCACTTCTTTTTGCTGTATCGCAAGTAAATCCTCCGCCATTTATTATTTTGGATGAAACAGATGCCGCGCTCGACGAAGCCAACTCTCGAAAATACGGAGATATGATAGAAAATCTTTCAAAATATTCTCAACTAATTTTAATTACTCACAACCGCGAAACAATGTCGCGCGCAGGAATACTTTACGGAGTTACAATGGGCTCTGGCGGAGCATCAAAACTACTCTCTATTGAATTTGAGGAAGCGGTCAGTGTTTCAAAATAAGTTTCAAGTCGGTCAACATTTCAGAATCTTTATAAAGAAAAGATAAAGTCGCTTAAACGAGAGCAAAATCAAGGATTTTTCTGTCTAAGTCTGCGTTTGTTATTTTAAATTTAATCCTGTCACCGAGAGAGTATCTCTTTTTTGTGTTTGCGCCGACGAGAGCGTAGTTTTTTGCGTCGAGCTCATAAGTATCATCTTTCATATCACGTGTTTTTACCATTCCTTCACATTTTGTTTCAATTTCTTCTACATATATGCCCCACTCAGTAACGCCAGAAATGATGCCTTCAAACTCTTCACCGATATGTTTCATCATGTACTCTACCTGCTTGTATTTTATAGACGCACGCTCTGCTTCGGCAGCGGAGATTTCTCTGTCCGAAGACTCCATCGCAATCTTTTGATATTTTGCAAACTCATCTTGTTCAATTTTTCCTGAAATTATTTGTCTTTGTAACAGTCGATGCACGATGAGGTCTGGATATCGTCTGATAGGGGAAGTGAAGTGTGTGTAATATTCAAAACCAAGACCAAAATGTCCGATGTTATTTGTAGAATAAACAGCTTTTGCCATTGAGCGTATTGTCGCTGTTTTTATGAGAAACTCTGCAGGAGATCCGACAATGCGTTTTAACATTACGCCGATATCTTTTGATGAAACGTTGCCATTTTTTACTGTTAGGTCATGTCCCAATGCTCGCAAAAATGTGACGAGGTCTGCGATTTTTTCTTTGTTTGGTTCATCGTGAATTCGGTAAATAAAAGCTTTTCCATTTTCGCCCTTTCTGTTGTTTGCTTTAAAAATAAATTCGGCAACTTCGCGGTTGGCGAGAAGCATAAATTCTTCTACGAGTTTATGTGTGTCCAGCCGACTTTTTTTGTAAACACGCAAAGGTACGCCGTCTGCGTCTAGCTCAAAACGCACTTCTTCCGTTTCAAAATCAATCGCACCATTTGCATATCTTTCTTCCTGAAATATTTTTGCAATAGTGTTTAGTATATTTAAATCATCAAAATACTGTC
>JBCLGW010000018.1:0-5011 GCA_039740835.1 Parcubacteria group bacterium
CTCCTGATATTGATATGGACTATGCCGACAACCGTCGCGACGAAATGATTGCTTATGCAAAAGAAAAATACGGCGCTGACAAAGTAGCTCAAATTGGTACTTTTGGTACGATGGCGGCTCGTGGCGCTGTGCGTGACGTAACGCGTGCGCTCGGACATCCATATAGCACTGGCGATAAAATCGCAAAACTTATCCCAATGGGCGCACAAGGTTTTCCAATGACCATAGACCGTGCGCTCGACGAAGTACCCGAACTCAAAGAGTTTTACAAAAAAGAAGCGGATGTGAAAGAGATTATTGATATGGCAAAAAAAATCGAAGGTGGAGCCCGACACATTTCTGTCCACGCTGCCGGAGTCGTGATTTCCCCAACACCACTTACAGACTTTGTACCGCTTCAATACGATACAAAAGGTGAAAACAAAATCATCACACAATACGATATGCATGCTGTCGAAGACGCTGGTCTACTCAAGTTTGATTTTCTTGGACTCAAAAATCTCGCTATCCTTGCTGACGCAGTATTAATTGTAAAAAAAATCGACAACATAGAAATAGACATTGAAAATATTCCGATTGATGATGCAAAAACTTTTGAAATGCTCGCGCGCGGAGAGACCGCGGGTCTTTTCCAGCTCAACGGCACAGGCATGACTCGCTTTCTCAAAGAACTTCGGCCAACAAGTATTTTGGACATCAACGCGATGGTGGCGCTATATCGTCCGGGCCCGATGGAATCAATCCCTCAATATGTGGCGCGTAAACACAACCCATCACTCGTAGAATACCTAGACCCACGAATGAAAGATATTTTGGATCAGTCCTACGGTGTCATCACATATCAAGACGACATCATGCTCATCGCCATAAAGCTCGGCGGATATTCTTGGCTTGAAGCAGACAAACTTCGCAAAGCGATGGGTAAAAAAATCCCCGCAGAAATGAGAGCTCAAAAAGGAAAGCTTCAAGACGGACTTATAAAAAACGGAGTGTCAGAAGAAAAAGCCGACGAACTCTGGAAACTCATTGAGCCATTTGCCGCTTATGGTTTCAACAAAGCTCACGCCGCTAGCTACGGCAAAGTGGCGTATCAAACCGCATACATGAAAGCCAACTTTCCCGCTATATATATGTCTGCAGTGCTCACCGCCGACTCTGGCGACGTAGAAAAAATCGCCGAAATCATTGCCGAATGTAAACGAATGCACATTCCCGTACTCTCCCCAAACATCAACGAAAGTTTTGAAGGATTTACAGCTGTGAGCAACAGGGGTGGCGTTGGAAAAGGCATCACAGAGGGCGGAGACAAAATCCGATTTGGACTGACGACGATAAAAAACTTTGGTGAAGGTATCGCCAGCTCTATTATCTCCGAGCGCAAAAGTGGCGGAAAGTTTACATCACTCATTGATTTTCTAGACCGCATCAAAGACAAAAATTTAAATAAAAAATCCCTAGAGTCACTTATAAAAGCAGGTGCGATGGATGAGTTTGAAGAACGCGGAGTGATGCTTGCCAATCTTGAAAACATTCTCGGCTACAACAAAGAAAAAAATAAAAATGGGGGGGACCAAGATTCACTTTTTGGACTAATGACGGATAAATCAACAATTCCAACTCTCAAACTAGAGGCGGCAAAGCCAGCAAAAATATCAGATGTGCTCACATGGGAAAAAGAATTGCTCGGACTCTATTTGTCTGGACATCCACTAGATAAATTTCGCGAAAAACTCGAAGGAAAAAGTGCAAACATCAAAAAAGTTTGCGAAGAAGCAAAAGAAGGAATACCTGTCGTCGTCGGCGGTATAGTAGAAGAAGTAAAAAACATCGTCACAAAAAAAGGTGACTCAATGCTCTTTTTGAAAATCAGTGACCTCTCTGGAAGTGTTGAGTGTGTCGTGTTCCCACGCGTATATCAAGAATTCAAATCACTTTTTGTGCTAGAAACATGCATAGCAATCAAAGGAAAAATCTCAATGCGCAACGGCGTGGTTAGTATTTTGGTAGATAAAGCAAAAGCTCTTTAGAAAAGAGCTTTTGCTTTATCTATAGGAAAAAGTGGGCGAAATTTTGCTATCTTTTTACTACCTTTGACTGTTTTTTACAATATCGCTTATCTGAATGACCAGTGCAGAGATTTGATAAAGTAACTTTTCTAATGGTGTCCCAAATTGAAGTTGAGAAGCTGGAGCGGTAGCTGGAAGGGGTGGTGGAGGTGGTGGAGGTGGGTGAATTGGGTGGTTGTCCGGAAACCAACTAGGTGGTATTTTCTCAAATAAAGGAGTAGTTGGGCCGATTGGAGGAGGTGGTGTTACTGGTGGTGTTACTGGAGCAGATGGTGGTGGAGAGTTAAGTGGCAACTCTTTCGGCAGATAGGGAATTGGTGGGTCACCCGGACACGCCCTAACTATATTGTATCCTGGAGGAGGGGGGGGGTAATATTGTTTCAACACAAACAGGGAAAGAAACGCCGGTATCGTTTCCTTTGTCGTCAACTTCCACACAGTTAAATTGAGTCATTGGTGGGTGTTGGGAAGGAATAACTTGTGTACATATTTTACTTTTTATTCCCAAACCAGGAAAATCTAAATGAGCTTTACATGTTTTTGTACCATCGAGATTTATTACACACTTTATCCGAGCGAAAAAACATCTTGTTCCCCAATGTTTGAAACAAAGCTTGACTTGTTTTTCAAAACCAGGGTCAGGGAATTCCTGGATTATACATGTCTCAACACCAGCCGAATCGGTAAATATCTTCCCACCTAGGAGATCGCACTCTTTTTCTAGAGCAGATTTCTTTTTTGCGACAGTGGGAGTTGTTGCAGGTGGTGTAACAGATGGTGGAGCTACTTGAACTTCTTCTAGCGCACTCACACTGGGTCCGAGTGTATCCACAGACATCACTGCTGCGAGAAACTGATTTGAGCTCATATACAAAACTATCTGCTGAACGAGACTTTTTGCAGACTCAAAAATACTGATTTCTTGCACAGTGCTTAAATTAGTATTTGCACCCACAGACATCGGCATCATCATAGAAACAAGCAACATCAAACATACAATTGTGCGAATTATTTTCATTATTTTTTTATATTTACTAATACTAAAATAATAGCACAGAACATAGACCATGAGAGGGGGGGTGTGGATAACGGGAGGTAGCAACAAAAAAATAAAACATCCTAAAAAGAGACTCCGCAGGCGGGTAGCCGAGACGGAGCAAAATCGCACCAGCGATTTATGCGTGCTCTTTTTAGGATGTTTTATTTTTTTGTTGCTATCGCCTATATGTACTTAAGTGGTATCATTCACCACATGAATAATTTGGAACACAAACGACACACGCTCGCCCACTTGCTCGCTTCTGCAGTCTTGAAATTTTATCCAGACGCAAAGCCCACTCTCGGCCCCGCGGTAGAAAATGGCTTTTACTACGATTTTGAATTCAGCTCCCCTATTTCTGAAAAAGATTTGCCACGCATTGAAAAAGAAATGAAAAAAACTCTCCAAAGCTGGAAAAGTTTTGAAGGTGAAGAAGTGAGTGCCGACAAAGCGCGAGAAACATTCGCGAGCAACCCATACAAACTTGAACTTATTGATGAAATTGCTGAAAAGGGCGAAAAAATTACTCTCTACACCGCCGGAGATTTTACAGACCTTTGTCGCGGTGGACATACAGAAAATCCTGCAAAAGAAATTGCGTCTGACTCATTTACACTAGACCGAGTCGCTGGCGCGTACTGGCGCGGAGATGAAAAAAATAAAATGCTCACACGCATTTACGGTCTTGCGTTTGAAACAAAAGAAGAACTTGACGCATACATCACCCAGCGTGAAGAAGCAGAAAAACGTGACCACAGAAAACTCGGAAAAGAGCTTGGTCTTTTTGTATTTTCAGATGTTGTGGGTAAGGGCCTTCCTCTATGGACAGAAAAAGGTGCAACAATTCGCCGAGAGCTAGAAAGGTTTATCACTGATGAGGAAATAAAAAGAAACTACAAACATGTGTACACTCCAGACATTGCAAACATAGATTTATACAAAAAATCTGGACACTATCCATATTACAAAGAATCTATGTACGCTCCGATAAAAATAGATGACGAGGAATATATGCTTCGACCGATGACATGCCCACATCATTTTGAACTTTACCTAAGCAAACCAAGAAGCTATAAAGAGCTTCCGATGCGCATAGCTGAGATAGCAAAACTATATAGATACGAGAAAAGTGGTGAACTCTCGGGCCTCATGCGTGTGAGGAGTTTTTGTTTGGCCGATGCGCACATTATTTGTAAAGATGCAGATCAAGCGACAAGTGAAGTAAATGGGGCATTAGACCTCATTGAATACATTGCAAAAATCTTTGGACTAGAGATGGGTAAAAATTATTCATACCGACTATCTCTCGGAGATAGAAACGACGAGAAAAAATATTTTAAAAATGATTCTGCGTGGAATGAGGCGGAAAATCTTTTGCGTGAGGTATTAAAAAAGCGTGGCTCACAATTTGTAGAAGCGCCGAATGAAGCTGCTTTCTATGGACCAAAAATTGATGTGCAAATGAGAAATGTAAGAGGAAAAGAAGACACTGCTTTTACTGTTCAGTATGATTTTGTAATGCCTAGTAGATTTAAGCTTACATACACAGACAATGACGGAAAAGAAAAAGAGCCCATAGTGATACACCGTTCATCTGTGGGATCAATAGAGAGAGTAATCGGTTTTCTAATAGAGCATTACGCTGGTAATTTTCCTCTTTGGCTTTCACCTGTACAAGTAAAAGTGATTCCTATCATGCCTGCACACAATGAATACGCACTCACTGTATTTGAAAAATTAAAAAACGCAGGTCTGCGCGCCGAGCTCGCAGATGAAGATGAAAATCTAGGCAAAAAAATACGCGCAGGAAAGACAGAAAAAATCCCGTACATGCTTGTCATTGGCGACAAAGAAATAGAATCAAATACTGTAACAGTAGAAAATCGCGACAGAGGCAACGAAGGCG
>JBCLGW010000019.1:0-3910 GCA_039740835.1 Parcubacteria group bacterium
ACGGCACACTTTTACAGCCAACAATTATCAAAAAAAATCCAAACGAACTAATAAAAAATTCACGCATAGTGCCGATACAGGACGAAGATTTTAAAGTTGTAAAAGAGGGAATGCGAAAAGTTGTTTTTTCAACCGCTGGTGCTTTGAATCTTCCATACGTATCGGTCGCCGCAAAGACAGGTACTGCTGAGCTCGGCACCGCCAAACTTTTGGTAAATTCTTGGGTCTCTGGTTTTTTTCCATATGAAAATCCGAGATATGCTTTTGTTATTACTATGGAAAAAGGTGCGCGTACAAACCAGCTTGGCGCCACATACGTAATGCGTCAGCTACTAGATTGGATGCGTGAAAATAGACCAGAATATTTGCAATAAAGCTAAGTAAAAAACTTGTTGACTTTGAATCCCACAACCTATACAATTCTCTGCATTATATTGAAATTATCATCATGAAAGAAGAACAGCATTATCTTACACAGGAGAAGTTTGATGAATTCAAAAAAGAGCTCAACGAGCTTAAAACTGTTCGACGGAAAGAAGTGGCAGAAAGTCTAGAGTACGCAAAGTCTCTCGGCGACCTATCAGAAAACGCTGAGTATCACGAAGCGCGTGATATGCAAGCAAATATTGAAGATCGTATTTCACGCATAGAATCTTTACTAAAAAGTGCGACCATCGTATCTAGTCACGACACAAACTCTGTGAGTATCGGCTCTATTGTAACTATTCAAAAAGAAAGAGATAAAGATTCAAAGACTTACACCATTGTGGGTTCTGATGAAGCAGACATGGCTTCTCTAAAAATTTCAAATCAGTCTCCTTTGGGTGCCGCTTTGGTTGGTCGAAAGAAAAATGATAGCTTTTCTGTATCAACTCCAACTGGTGTGATAAAATATAAAGTGATTTCAATAAAATAGTCGCAATGTCTTCTTTTGAAGAAATAAGAAATAATCGAATAGAAAAAGTAGCTAAATTAAAAAAAGGTGGGGTAAATCCTTATCCTATTGTTGCGCGTCAGGACTACACTCTAGATACAGCGATTTCAAAGTTTGCTACAATCTCAAAATCAAAAAAAGAGATAAGTGTTTGTGGGCGCATCATGTCACTCCGCCCTCAGGGTGCTTTGGCGTTTTTTACATTGGACGACGGCACAGCGCGCTTTCAAGGTCTTATAAAAAAAGGTGAAGTGTCTCCCACTGATTTTGAATTGTTTAGCAATTTTACAGATATCGGGGATTTTATAGAAGTTCGTGGCCCACTATTTACAACAGCGCGTGGCGAAAAAACATTGCAGGTACTCAGTTGGAAAATGCTTTCAAAAAGCTTGCGACCACTGCCAGAAAAGTGGCACGGCTTGCAAGACGCAGACGAGCGCTTTCGTCGTCGATATTTAGACACCTTGATGTCACCGGAGGTGAAGGGGCGCTTTTTGCTACGCTCACACATCATTCGTGAGCTCCGAACATTTTTAGACAAAAGCGGATACTTGGAGGTAGAGACACCGATGCTTCAGCCACTTTTTGGAGGTGCGAGCGCTGAGCCATTTATTACACACCACAACGCTCTGGATATGGATTTGTTTTTGCGTATTGCGCCAGAACTTTATTTAAAAAAGCTTCTCATTGGTGGTTTTCCAAAAGTCTATGAAATCAACAGAAATTTTCGCAACGAAGGCATAGACGTCACGCATAACCCAGAGTTTACAATGCTCGAGTATTACGAAAGTTTTGGTAACAAAGATACACAAATGGTATTTACAGAAAAAATGCTAAAAAGTGTTATTAAAAAAATATCCAAAAAAACAAAAATAGAATTTGATGGACAAGAGATTGATTTTGCAAAAAAGTTTGCGGTTATTTCATACGGCGATTTGTTAAAACGCTACGCCCTTATTTCAAATCCAGAGTCTATGACGCTAGACGAAGCGCGCAACAGAGCGGGGCAGCTTGCAGTAAAAGTTGACCCTTCAGATCCGGTACAAAAAATTATAGATAATATTTACAAAAAAACTTGTCGTCCAAAAATAATTCAGCCGACATTTATAATAGACTATCCATCTGCATATCTTCCTTTGGCAAAAAAGAAAGACGACAATGAGGCGATAGTAGATGTATTTCAGCTCGTAGTGTCGGGTATGGAGCTTGTAAAAGCTTTTTCAGAGCTCAATGACCCTATAGACCAGCGCTCACGTTTTGTTGCTCAGGAGGAAAATAAAAAACAAGGTGATATGGAGGCGCAGACTACTGACGAGGGGTTTATTGAAGCAATGGAGTATGGTATGCCTCCAGCAGGCGGAGTGGGTATTGGTATCGACCGTCTAGTGATGCTTCTCACAAATACTAAAAATATAAAAGAGGTGATTTTGTTTCCAACAATGCGACACAAGTAGGTGGGCGGGAAATACAAAAAGTAAAAAACAAACAAAACCTCTCAAAAAAGAGTACGCATAAATCGCTGGTGCGATTTTGCTCCGTCTCGGCTACCCGCCTGCGAAGCCTCTTTTTTGAGAGGTTTTGTTTGTTTTAGTGTTTTATAGTGTACACACGTGGGGGGCAATACAAAAAGTAATGTTAAAAAAGCATTGCGCAGGCCGTCGGGCCGAGCGTAGCAAAATCCCAGCAGGGATTTATGCGCGGTTTTTTAACATTACTTTTTGTATTGCCCCTACCTACTTGTCTAATTTTTAAAAGAATTCGTGGCTGTTTTGGTGTGGATAACTATGTAGTACTGTGGGAAAGAGTGTTATATAATGTTAATCAAGTGGGAGAAAGTGGTAAATTATAACTAATATGCTTTTAGGAGAATATACACACACCGTAGACGAAAAAAACAGAATCTCCTTGCCTTCGAAATTTCGAAAGGAGGTGGGCAAAAAAGTTGTGATTACTCACGGTCTCGACAATTGTTTGTTCCTTTATCCACTCAAAGAGTGGGAAAAAATTTCTACAAAGCTCGCAGAGCTCGGAATGGGGCAAGCAGACACTAGAGGGTTCAACCGTTTTATGCTTGCAGGTGCAGTAGAAACGGATGTCGACTCAATCGGCAGAATCCTCATAGCCGACTTCCTTCGGGAGTTTGCTGACCTAAAAAGTCGTGTTGTGTTCACCGGAGTTCACAATCGTGTGGAAATCTGGAATGAGAAATCATGGAAGGAATACAAAAAGAAAATTGAGAAGCAAGCTGACACGATGGCAGAAAAGCTAGGTGAAATCGGAGTCTTTTAAGTTATGAAGATTTCGACCACACATGTGAGCGTTCTTTTACAAGAATCAATACACGGACTTGATATCAAAAAAGGTAATGTCTTTCTTGATGCAACGCTCGGTGGAGCAGGGCATAGCTGCGACATTGCGTCGATGCTCGGCACCACAGGCACGCTCATTGGCCTCGATGCAGATAGCAAGGCAATAGAGCGAGCAAAAGCGCGACTTGTGGATGTGAAGTGTAAAGTGTTTTTGGAACAATCAAATTTCCGAAACATAGACACAGTACTTTCAAAAATCGGCATCAGTAAAATAGACAAAGCACTTTTTGACCTCGGTCTTAGTTCGCAAGAAATAGAGGAGTCGGGCAGGGGATTTACTTTTAGAAACAACGAGCCGTTACTCATGACTTTTGCGGACAACATTGATGAAGACGCACTCACTGCGAAAGAAATAGTCAACACATGGGACGAAGAAAACATTGTGACTATTATCAAAAGTTATGGTGAGGAAAGATACGCGTATCGGATTGCTAAAAAAATTGTTGCGAGTCGGGCAAAAAAACCCATTGAAACAACATTTGATCTCGTGGAGATTATCAAACAAGCAACGCCGAGCTCGTATCACCGCATGAAGCTTCATCCAGCGACACGCACATTTCAAGCATTACGCATGACGGTCAACGATGAAATCGGCGCGCTCACAGAC
>JBCLGW010000020.1:0-3905 GCA_039740835.1 Parcubacteria group bacterium
TTTTATGTCTTCAATAGTCGGTAGGCAAACAAAGATAGAAGACCCTTTTGCAAATTCTTCGCGGATAAGACTTTTGTAATTTGAAAATCTTTCTTCGTCGTCGGCTTGTAGCACTAGTTGTTCAGACGACATTTGTCTCTCTGTACTTGGTGGTACATCAACAGCGATATCTTTTAGGTTTTTCAAAAGCGCCGATGGTATGAGGGCATTTAATGCGCTACCGACAGACGATACAAAATACTGCGCGGTTTTTTCTACACTTGAAATAAATTGTGGAGTTAAAAACTGATGCGCTTCGGTGTGTTCCATTTTACGCAAAGCAAAAGACGAAGATTTTATTTCTGATTTTACAGAGCTTACATTTTCTGTGCCCACGACTATTGCGTGAATCATTTTTTTACGCAAAGGGACCAGCACGAGCGTGCCGAGTGCAACATCTGTCGCCGTAAAATATGAAAGATGGTCTAGGAGAATACCTCTAGAAATAGGTATAACGTGAATAATCTTCATTGACTTCAATGCTACTCTTTTGGCCCACTTTTTACAAACAATCTAAAAGCTCACAAAAACCCTAAAACTCTCGCAATATTTTTATGTCAGCGCCGATACTATTGAGGCGTTTTATGATATCTTCGTAGCCACGATTTATACTATAGATGTTTCGCAAGACAGATCTGCCGTTTGCGCCGAGCATTCCGATGAGGACGATGGCAGCTGGTCGTAGGGCTGGAGGACTGATGACTTCTGCTGGTTTTAGCACCGTTGGGCCAGTAATGTAAATACGATGCGGGTCAGCAAGTAGGGTATCCGCGCCAAGTTTGTCTAGCTCTTTGTAATGAATCGCTCTTTTTTCGTAGACCCAATCATGGATAAAGGTTGTGCCGACGGCTTGTGTAGCGATAACTGCAAAAAACGGCAAGTTGTCTATATTTAGCCCAGGATACGGACGGCATTCTATTTTTTCTTCTAATGCTTTGAGTTTTGAGGGAAATGTCTGTATGTCTACGAGGTCAGTGTGGCCGTTTAACGCTTTGTATCTTTTTAGTATTTTATATTTGAAACCCATTTTTTCAAGTTTTAGCAACTCTATTTCTAGAAAATCTATTGGACAGCGTTCTATAATAATAGAAGAGTTTGTCACAATCGCGACTGCGAGGAAAAACATTGACTCTATCGGGTCTTCGCTCAAATAATATGTGACTGGCAAATCTATATCTTTTTTACCGTGCACAACAAGTGTGGTTGTGCCGACACCCTCTACTTTTACGCCGAGTTTTTCTAAAAAGAAACAAAGCTCTTGCCCCATGTAGTTGGCGGATGCAAATTTTATCGTGGTTTTTCCAGCGATGCGTGCTGCCGCCATCAAAACATTTTCTGTGACAGTATCTCCAGACTCGTATAGCACCACCTCATTTGCTTTTGGATTTGATGTTTCTACCACATATTTTTTTTCTTTTGTTTCTATATTTACGCCTAGTTTTTCAAGTGCAAAAAAGTGTGGACGTACTGTGCGAGACCCGAGTTTGCATCCACCCGGCTGAGGAAGTTCAAATTTTTTAAACAGATGAATGAGCGGTCCGATGAGCATTATAATACTGCGGGTTTTTTCTGCAGACTTTATGTTGATGTTTTTTAAAGAGAGTTGTGCCGGTGGTTTTATTTCTACATCATTGCCGTGCCATTTTACACTTACACCAATACTTTCAAAAACTTCTATCATTCTGTTGACCTCTTCTATTTTTGGAACATTTTTTATAGTAGTCGTATTTTTATTTAAAAGGGAAGCGCAGAGTATTCCCATCGCTCCGTTTTTTGAAGTTTTTGTTGTGATTTTTCCAGAAAGTTTTTTGCCACCCTGTATCTCAATGTTTATCGAGCCGTCTGAAATATTTACGATATCGTGGTTTAGTACGTTGCTGATTTTTGCAATCATTTCTGTAGTGAGATTTTGTTCACCTTTTTCTATGCGGGCGATAGCGCTCTGTGTTGTGCCGAGTCTTTTTGCAAATTCGGCCTGAGTAATACCACGTTCCTCGCGTAGTGTTTGAGCCAGTTTTCCTAGTTGGGCTATTGTTTCTTGTTTAGAGGGTCCATTTTTAGCCATTTTTCTTTAAACTAATGTTATTCGGGATATTATAGCATATATGCTATGTCTTGCAATCTGTGGACAAAATGCTTTATGATATGGCTATCTATGGGAATTTTCTCAAAAAAATTGGGAATTGATCTGGGCACTACGAGCACTCTCGTGTTTGTGCCTGGCAAAGGTATTGTTTTAAATGAGCCATCTGTCGTGGCTGTATCTGAAGAAAACAATAAAATTCTTGCTATCGGCCTTGAAGCAAAAAACATGATTGGTCGTACACCAGATAGCATCATTGCATATCGTCCGATGAAAGACGGTGTTATTGCAGATTACCGAGTGACCGAAGCAATGCTAAAGTATTACATCACCAAAGCGCTCGGCAAATGGAATCTTTTCAAACCAGAAGTGCTGGTGTCTGTGCCTGCCGGCGTGACTTCTACAGAACGTCGCGCTGTAGTAGAAGCGACGATACGCGCTGGCGCAAAAAATGCATATGTTGTAAAAGAACCAATCCTCGCGGCTATCGGCGCGGGTATTCCTATTCAAGAAGCAATGGGGCATATGATAGTGGATATTGGCGGTGGTACTACTGATGTCGCTGTCATTTCTCTGGGTGGTATCGTGGCGGCGACCTCTGTAAAATGTGCCGGCAACAAAATAGACTATGCCATTGCAGATTATATAAAAAAACAATTCAATCTCGGTATCGGTGACAAAACCGCTGAAGATATAAAAATAAAAGTTGGGTCAGCTATTCCGCTTGATGAGGAGCTCGTGATAACAATAAAAGGGCGCGACTTTGTCACAGGACTTCCGCGTTCTATTGAAATAAAAACAAACGAAGTTGTAAAAGCTATAAACAAAGAACTCCGTGAAATTATAAAAGCGATAAAAGATGTTTTTCAGGACACTCCACCAGAGCTTGCTTCTGATATTATCGACAACGGCATCATAATGACCGGTGGCTCATCTCAGCTTCGTAACTTACCAGACCTCGTATATCGTCGCACTGGTGTAAAGGCAAAACTCGCTGAGGATCCCTTGTATTGTGTAGTAAAGGGGACTGGAATAGCCCTAGAGCACCTAGATGTCTATAAAAAGAGTATTATCACCAAAAGATAGCATTTTAGTTGACAAGTTCTATTAAATCTGTATGATGATAGTTATCAGATTGGTCTGAGATTGATAAAAGTCGTTTGAGCGCCCTCTGTCGGAGGATGGAGCTCACGCTTCCTGGCGTAAATGGGTTAGGTGAGAAGTGTGGTGCCACCCCGACACCACCAAGCACTCTATCCCCATACAGGATATCCGTCTCAACCACCCCCCTGATCCCCCCTACCAATGCGCGTGCAAAGGTAGGGGGTTTTTTTTACTCGTTTATTTTTCGTGGTGTATACTGAAGGTTATGAAAATCCTGAAAGATAATTTTGCAAAAACAAAAACCCTACACCATGCTTATGTTTTAGAGGGTCAGCACGACATTATTTTCAAAAACCTCCGAGATTTTCTGCAAAAAGATTTTAATTTTAATACACACGGCAATCCAGATTTTTGGCATGCGACCTACGATTCTTTTGGTATTGAAGACGGACGACAACTCAAAGATATGCAGGAAAAAATGGCTTTTGGTACAGATGGCAAAAAAGTGTTTGTCATTTCTTTAAATTTTATTACATTAGAGGCGCAAAACTCATTACTCAAGGTTTTTGAAGAGCCGACCGCGGGCACGCATTTTTTTATCATCGTTCCGTCTGCAGAAATATTTTTGCCGACTATACGCTCTAGAGTTGAAATAATTTGCCGAGAAGACCGAGGAGAC
>JBCLGW010000021.1:0-3702 GCA_039740835.1 Parcubacteria group bacterium
TGCAGTAAAGAAATACACTTACAACAAAGGTGAGGGTTCTCCGTACGATTCTATACAAATGTATCTTAAAGAAATCGGACAATATCCGCTCATCTCTGGTAATATGGAAAAAGATTTGGCAAGGCGTATTGAAAAAGGGGATTTGGAAGCAAAAAATCTGCTCGCTCGGTCAAACTTACGTCTCGTGGTTTCTATCGCAAAAAAATATGTTGGACGAAGTCCAGACCTTACTTTGCTTGATTTAATTCAAGAAGGAAACCTCGGCCTTTTTAAAGCCGTAGATAAATTTGATTGGACAAAGGGATACAAGTTTTCTACATATGCTACGTGGTGGATTCGCCAAGCTATCACTCGCGCGCTTGCCGACCAATCTCGTACTATTCGCGTGCCGGTGCATATGGTGGAAACTATTGCAAAATACAAACAAGTAGTGCGACGTTTGTCACAAGATTTGGGGCGTGACCCGTTACCCGAAGAGGTCGCGATGGAAATGAATCTCGATGTGGACAAGATTTACAATATTGAAAAGATTGACCAGAGCACAGTGTCACTGGAAAGCCCTGTGGGTGACGATGGTGACGACGGCAAGTCTACTCTCGGCGATTTTATCGCTGATGACAAAATTCTTTCACCAGACCAAGAATCTTCACGACGCATTATTTCAGATCAGGTAAAAGAGATTTTAAATGACCTGCCACCAAAAGAGCGAAGGATTTTAGAAATGCGTCACGGACTTGTAGATGGCATCACTCACACACTTGAAGAAGTAGGTAAAGAGTTTGGTGTTACCCGCGAACGTATCCGACAGATTGAAGCAAAGGCGCATGAAAAAATCCGACAGCATGAGAATATAAATCGCCTCCGAAATTATTAAAGTTGGGTGATTCAATAAAAATAAAAGTATCTTTTAAAAACCGCGCATAAAAGCCTACTGGCTTTTTGCTACGCTCGGCCCGACGGCTTGCGCAATGCTTTTTAAAAGATACTTTTATTTTTATTGAACACAAACAAAAAATATATTGCTCATTTGCTCTGTGGTGTGTTTTTTGTTATGTTAAATTTGGTCAAATAGTACAAACACTCAAACAAACAAAGGAGACAAAATGTTGAGAAAACACATAAAGGCAGACATCGGAGCCGAGGCGTTTTTCTCTTTGATGAACGCCGAAAAGGGGCGAAAGTCTCTTAAGTTACTTACGCGAAAAGAAGAGGTGCGACTTGCAAAACTCATTGAAAAGGGAGATGTAAAAGCGAGGGACACTTTCATTCTTTCCAACTTTGGTCTTGTGGTAAAGGAAGCAACTTGGTACGCCAGAAAAAATCGGCCAGTTTCTCTACTCGATTTGATTCAAGAAGGAAATATTGGATTGTTTCGAGCACTTGAGAGGTTTGATTGGAGAATGGGTTTCAAATTTTCCACTTACGCGGTTTGGTGGATAAGGAGATATTGCGAAGACTTTGCTCGAACAAATACCAGCCAGATTCCTATTTCTAAGAAAAATAAGAATGAATTGGTCTTGTATAAAAAGGCAAAGTCAAATCTTCGTCAAGCTCTACACAGAGAGCCGGTTGTTGAAGAGGTTGCAACAGAGATGAAGCTAGCTTCCCACAAGGTATCCTCACTCAAAAGAATTGATGAAAGGAGGATGATTTCAAGCGAGGCGTTTGATCAGGGCTTTGATGGTCTTGTCGGCTCAAGTTTGTCTGAAAATGACGAACCAGAGCTGAATCGTAGGGAGTACGCAAGTAGTGCGATTCATTCTGAGTTCAAAAAACTCTTTGAATCCAACGCTCGCAACTACCAGATTCTTTGTTTGTTGTTCGATTTTACTGACAAGGAAAAACTCACAAATGGCAAGATTGGACAGATGTTTGGTCTTACTTTAAGCCAAGTGAGCAAGATCAAGAGAAAGGCGATATTAGCCCTCTCTCAATCAGAGAGACTTTCGGATGTGTTCAAAGAACTCATTCAAAAGGACTAGCCCGCGCAACGAAGTTGCGCGGGTCTTTTTTTATTTTGCCCGCTTACCCTATTTCAAAATCAAATCTATAATACCTTTCATCATCTCTTCTGGCATCGCACCGCTAACAAATATTTTTTTCCCGTCTTTTGATATTCCCATTATATCTCCACTACCCGGTGGCTGTCTTTTTATGATTTCTAGATTGTTAAACTCTACAAATTCTTTAAGGTCTTTGCTTGATGCACTTTTTAAAACAAAAACACTATATGGTGTACCTCGCGCTCCCACGTCAGTCGCTTCTTTAACATCTTTTGCTACTTTGCTGGAATGTCGCCCACTTGCCAAACAACTTTCAAATTCCTGCTTATTTAATCCCACCTTCTCAGCAATTTTTGGAAGTTCTGCCAGGTCAAGTCCGTCATTTGATGGTGTTATATCGTAAAGCATATTTATATATTCCCAAAACTTTGTATTTCCACCGAGTTCCGCCGCACATTCTGTTGCCTCGGCTTCTTTTGTTGCCTTAGCGTGTAATTGTACAAGTGGATAATGTCTATAAACCCAAGCAAAATTTCCATCTTTTCCATACGTATCAGAAATATTCATCAATGTCTCGTGAAATCTTTTGCAGAATGGACACTCTGTATCAGAATATTCTACGAGCACTGCTTTTGCATTTGGGTTGCCAACAATATGATCCGATGTGTCTACTGGACGAATATTTATTTCTGGGGCTTCACTTTTTACAACTGTGTTTGTCGATGCTCCTCCAGAGGAATTTTTATTGCTTAAAATGAGCGCTCCGCCTATCAGTGCGCCGGCAAGTATTATTGCGATAGGGACTGTTAGTGTGTTTTTTTCCATGAAATATTATTTATTTATAATTGAGTATATTCTAGCATATACTCGGTGCTGGAGCCATTTTTTGTGATATTGTATAAATATGGACATTTTTTCAGCTATTTTGCTGGGGGTTGTGCAGGGGGTGACAGAATTTCTGCCGGTTTCTTCTTCAGGACATCTTATATTGATGCGCACATTTTTAGGTGTTGGTGGCGACGGCTCGCTTGCCTTTGACGCTGTGCTTCAGCTGGCTACGACGCTCGCCGTAATTTTATATTTTTGGCGAGATATTTTCGATATCTTTAGTGTGAGAAATGCGCGCAATAATATTCTTTTGTTTGCGGTAGCTCTCGGCTCTGTGCCGGCTGTATTGGTCGGTGTATTTTTTGAAAAAAATATTGAGGGGATTTTTAGGAATGCGCATTTTGTGGCATGGGCTTTGATAGCGGGAAGTATTTTATTTTTTGTTGCAGAAAGATATGCAAAAAAACGTGAGCTTTCTCTCGATGTGACAAAAGGCCCAAAAGAAATTTCTGTTAAAAATGGTTTTTGGATTGGAGTTTTTCAAGTACTCGCTTTTATACCGGGAATGTCGCGTTCTGGTTCCACTATTTCTGGCGGACTTTTACTCGGTTTGAAAAGAGGGGACGCTGTGCGTTTTAGTTTTTTACTTTCTGTGCCGATTTTGTTTGGCTCGGGCGCAAAAAAACTTTTAGACCTTGGCTCTACACATAGTATTGATGCATCGCTCATCATCGGCTCTGTCGTCGCTTTTGTCGTCGGTCTAGCGTCTATTCACTTTTTGATTGTTTATCTACGCAAACATACACTCAATGTATTTATTGTTTATCGTATTTTGCTCGCACTCGTTATTTTTTGGTGGTTGTAAAAAAAC
>JBCLGW010000022.1:0-3563 GCA_039740835.1 Parcubacteria group bacterium
ACCCATATTTTATAATAATATGAGTCATCTTTTTTTGTATAAAAATTTTCTATGATACTATGAACGGTTTCTTTTTTGAGCCATCGATATGTTTCGGCGTTGGGTGTGAGGAGTGTGTCGCGTGTGAGTTTTTGAAACGCAGGTTCTTTAAGCCACATTTTCACTGGAGCACCGAATCCTTGTTTACGACGGCGTACAAACTCTTTCGGCATTATTTCCTCCAAAATATCCTTCAGAATAATTTTCCCTCCATCTTTGTTCATTTTGTATTCAACGGGGAGGTTAAAGACAAACTCTGCAAGATTGATATCGAGAAAAGGTGAGCGCACCTCAACCGAGTTCATCATACTCATGCGGTCAATCTTGGTAAGGAGTTGTCCGGGGAGATACACACTGAGGTCAAAGAGATTTATTTTTTCAGTGGGAGAAAGTGATTTATTTTTAATTTCGTCTGGTAACACAAATGGTGTTGGGTGAAAGGATGGACACCAAAGTTTTGACCGTTCGCGGTCAGAAAAAATAGAAATATTGTTGAGGTGTGCTTTAAATGGTTCGGTAAAGAATTTTTCGATAGTATGGTATCGAGAAGAAAGGTTGAACTGGCGCCAATACCATCCGTACCCCATAAAAAGCTCGTCAGCACCATCACCGGTGAGGACAACTTTTACTTTTTCACCCGCAAGGCGCGAGATCATGTGTTGTGCAAAATCAGATGAGTCTGCATGCGGTTCGTCAAAATATTCCATAACACGAATGAGTTCGTCGGTGAAGCTTTCGGTAACTTGAAGAGCATAATGGTCAGTACCGATAACGCGGGATGCCTTCTTTGCAAAAGGGAGTTCGTTTGTGTAGTCGCCATACCCCACAGTAAATGTTTTGATAGGACGATTCATTTCTTTTTGAGCGTAGGCGGTTACGAGAGTAGAATCAACGCCACCTGAGAGGAGCGAGCCAATCTCAACATCAGCAACCATACGTTTTTGCACCGCTTTTTTGAAAAGCTCTTTTATTTGTTTTTTTGCTTCATCGTAGCTGATATCAATTGGCTGATGTTTGAGTGACCAGTATCGCCAAATTTTTAGCTCACCATTTTTAAAGATTGCTGCGTGTGCAGGGGGCAAGGTATGAATATTTTTATAAATAGTTTCATAGGGTGGCACATACATAAATTTTAGATAGTGGTCAAGTGCTGACGGGTCTATTTCGCCTCTTATCTGCCCTGAAGCAAAGAGCGCCTTAATCTCTGATGCGACAAGGAGATTTTTGTTGTCGTCGAATGCATAATAGAGTGGTTTTTTACCAAAACGGTCGCGTGCAATGAAAAGCGATTGATCTCCCTCGTCCCAGAGAGCAAAAGCAAACATTCCGTCTAGGTGTTTGAGGCACTCGGTGCCGTACTCGACATAGGCCTTGAGGATGACCTCGGTATCAGAGCTCGTAGAGAATATATGCCCTTTTGATTCGAGTTCTTTCTTTAGTTCCTTGTAGTTGTATATCTCTCCATTAAAAGTGACTACGATATCGCGTTTGTTGTCACGCATGGGCTGGTGTCCACTTGCAAGGTCGATAATCGAAAGTCGTGTTTGTCCCAGTATGCAGTTGGAGAACTCTATGACCCCTTGGTCATCAGGACCTCGTTTGGACAGAGAAGCAAGCATCAAATAAATTTTTGATGAGTCTATTTTTTTAATGTTTCCGCTCGTGATGCTAATTATTCCACACATAGCTATATTTCAATCTCCTCTTTTTTATTGCCCCAAGGACACCCTCGTTTTCTCCATGCCAAGTGGAAACTATTATGATTGTGTCGGGAAAAAAAGTTTTTTTATAGATCTTAATTGTTTCAAGCGTAAAATTATTAGCAGCAATAAGCGGACCTTGCATCACAACAGCAACTCCTCTGGTTTTTTTGATAGGTTCAGACCAAAGATTAGTATGAATTGCGGTTATGGGGCGTTTGTGAACAGTAGTAAACTCACCAGAAATTATTTCTGTAATTAACCGCGTATGTTCTCTTATTTGTTTAATGAAAAACATATATTTATGGTTTATTTAAAATCCGGGCCATTGTTCAGTATTTCGAAAAGCAACCTGTGATGAGTATATTTCTTGTGCCATATCAGGATAATCGGTGCAGATAGCATCCGGTTTTAAGGCGATAATTGACACGAGTCTCTCGCGCAACTTTTCCATAGTTGTTGCATCTTGATGTAATTCACCTCCAAAAAGGTTCGGGGAAGTAGCGTGTAATTCAGGGGATACGAGTGCAATTTTTATTTCATGATCACGAAGTTTTTGGAACACTTCTTTATTATAGAGATCTTTTATACCGTTGTTGTCGGTACGATCCCATTCATCAAGCCACACCCACGAAAAGAGCTGTGGGTTTTTGAGGATTTCATCAACAGGAATAAGAGTTCCACCAACCACACCGCTATATCTTTCAATATCAAAAGAGTGGGCAACCGAAGGAGCTAAGTTTATTTTGTCGTCATGTTCTTTTAGATATTTTGCAGTTTCATAGGTAACATCAAAAATAAAGAACTTTTTATGGTTTAGATTTTTTATCGTGGTAATTAGGGTATCTAAAAAATCCTTTTTTTGAGAGTAATGTTTTAGATGAATTGCGTGAATTATATCTGGTGCCGCATATTTATCAATAAGGACGATAAGTTTGGACAATGTCACAAAATGACAACCATTAAAAACAAGCTTTTTAAACTCAATGCTAGTGATTTCTGGTATTTTTCTTAGGTCGGTTCCTTCAGAAATACGTTCTAGATCTTTATCGTGAAAAATTATAATGTCGCCATTTTTGGTAACTTGCACGTCAAATTCAAGCCCAAACCCACGCTTGAGTTGATTCTCAAAGGCCTCATAGGAACTTTCTAGAAAGTAGTTTTTTCTAGACGGGTCTAGTCCTCGATGGGTTAGAATGTGCATTATTTTTTAATTTTACCTTCTTCTATCTTTTTTAAAAAAATATTAAGATCTTCGGGGGTTCCCATTCCGTGCATTTGTTTAGGATCGATGTCGTGTACGTGTATTTTTTTATTTGAAAGTAACATTTCATTGTACACAGGACACACGTAAAACTCGTTATTGTATCGGACATTTTTACATATCATTGATTGTGCGCCCTCAACGAAGTCTCTTCCTTTCTTGAAATAATAGATTCCCACCGTTGCCTTGTCGGATATAACCTTTTTTTCTGCAACCTCCAGGACTTTTCCCTTATCATCAACTCGCGCATAGCTCCATTTCGGATGACTCGCTTTAAATGTCATTATTAGTCCGTCATGATTTTCTTCTCGTGCTTTTTTAATGAAATCGTCAATATTAAATTCTATAAATTGGTCAGAATTTGCGATAATTAGTTCATCATCATTTTTTATGTGTTCTGTGGCGCATAGTATTGTGCAAGCCGCGCCTTCCGTGATGCCGTTGATCTGTACAACTTCAAAATTGTTTTCGGTCACATTTTTTAGAATGTTGTGTAAGTCGTATTTGTCATAATGTTCTCTCTGGCAAATAAAGATAAATTTGTGAGGCGTATTCGGTTT
>JBCLGW010000023.1:0-3036 GCA_039740835.1 Parcubacteria group bacterium
TTAAAATTCAAGTCCTACGGCAAACTCGGAAATATAGATCTCGCCCACCTCAAAGAAGGCGCGCGCGTCACTATCAACTCAGAAAAAAAACACCTGACTGACTTTGCTTTGTGGAAATTTTCTCAACCGCACGAAAAAAGAAAACAAGAATGGCCTGCGCCTTGGGGTGTCGGTTTTCCTGGCTGGCACATAGAATGTTCTGCGATGTCGATGAAATATCTCGGCGACACTTTTGATGTTCACACGGGAGGAATAGACCATATTCCTGTGCATCATAACAACGAAATCGCTCAGTCTGAAAGTGCGACCGGAAAACAATATGTAAAATACTGGCTTCACAATGCATTTGTAAATGTTGAGAGTGGGAAAATGGCAAAATCTGAAAGCAACTTTATTCGCCTTCAAGCGGTAATTGAAAAAAATATAAATCCCCTTGCCTACCGATACTGGCTTTTGATGGCGCACTATCGGACGCCGACAATTTTTACATGGGAGGCGCTTGAAGGTGCTAACGTTGCTTTGATAAGACTTGCGCGTGCATACTACAAACTTCCAAGTCTCGGAAAAATAAATAAAGAATACGCACAAAAATTTAAAGAGCATATTGAAAATGACCTAGACACACCGCAAGCCATCGCTTTGATGTGGGAAATGATGCGCGATAAAGCTGTCACAGAAAAAGATAAAAAAGCAACGCTAAACGAAATGGATAAAATCCTCGGTCTTGATTTAAAAAACCTTTCAAAAACAATAGCAAAAGCAGATGAGATTGTTCCTCCAAATATCAAAAAACTTGTTCAGGTTCGCGAAAAAGCACGCCTAGCAAAAGACTGGAAAAAAGCCGACCTAGCACGCGATGCTATTTTAAACGCTGGTTTTGAGCTAAAAGACACTCAAAAAGGGCCTGAAGTACGCCCAATCTAAGGGAAAAATACTATAAACAGTTTAGCCACACCTTATAAAGGTTTGGAACTTTAGCTCGCCATGTCTTACGTGTTACTATTTGTGCAATGAGTGATGCACAACAATCAAAAAAAGTACTGAGAATTCCTCCGCAAAGTATTGAAGCTGAAATGGCGCTTCTCGGTTCTATTATGTTGCGTCCAGAAGCGATACACGAAATTATTGATACGATAATGCCTGCATCTTTTTATTCTGAGCGACATCGAATTATTTTTGAAACAATGTTGGAGCTTTTTAAAAAAAGTACACCGATTGATTTACTTTCTTTGCCTTCGCGTTTAAAAGAAAAAAATCGTCTAGACCAAGTCGGTGGCAACAGCTACATCGCCGAGCTTGTACATGTCGTGCCTTCATCTGCAAACATAAAACACTACGGCGATATTGTGCACAAAAAAAAGATGATGCGAAATCTTATTGAAGCATCTGAATATATTTGCCAACTTGGTTTTGATGAAGCCGAAGAACTCGACGAGATTTTGGATAAAGCCGAGAAAAAAGTTTATGACATCACAAACGTTTCCGGCACGCACAAATTTATCGAGCTCAAAGAAACTCTCGGCGAAGCGTGGGACAGACTTGACAGACTTCACAACTCAAAAGATGGTTTGCGTGGTGTTCCTACTGGCTTTCCAGAGCTCGACCATATTCTTTCTGGTTTTCAAAAGTCCGACCTTATTATTTTGGCGGCGCGACCATCTGTTGGAAAAACTTCTCTCGCTATGGATATTGCGCGTATGTCTGCAATAAATCACAACACAGCTGTCGGTATTTTTTCTCTTGAAATGAGCTCTCAACAACTCGTAGACAGAATGCTTTCTGCACAAGCAAGTGTTGATTCATGGAAACTTCGCACAGGTCGCCTTACGAGCGAAGAAGATTTTGCCTCTATCAGACAAGCTCTCGACCAGCTTGCTACGGCGCCGATTTTCATAGACGACCAACCCGGAAATAATATTTTAAAAATGAGATCTGTGGCTCGTCGTTTAAAGCGAGAAAAAAGGCTAGACCTAATAATCGTCGACTATCTCCAGCTAATGATTCCGGCTCAGGGTCGTCCTTCCGACTCAATGGTGCAACAGGTGACCGAGATATCTCGTTCACTTAAAAACCTTGCCCGTGAGCTAGATGTGCCTGTCATAGCCCTTTCTCAGCTCAATCGTGCAGTAGAAACTCGTGGTGGTAGACCGCGTCTATCTGACTTGCGTGACTCTGGTTCTATTGAGCAAGACGCCGACGTCGTAATGTTTATTCATCGCGAAGACAAATATAAAGACGCGAGCGAGCGTACCAATATCGCCGAAATTCTCATCGAAAAACACCGCAACGGCCCTGTCGGTAAAGTTGATTTATTTTTCAATGAAAAGAAATCAACTTTTGAAAGTTTGGCAAAGGGAAAGTTTGGTGGTGCCGAAAAAGAATTCAACAATTTTTAGCATATGAATACGATACAAAAACTCACTGCTCTTTTTGCAGATTTTCCGGGTATCGGTCCTCGCCAAGCAAAACGCTTTGTGTATTTTTTATTGACTCGCAACCAAACGTATTTAAACGAGCTCACTGAGCTGATTGCAAAAATAAAGAAAGATATGTCTGTTTGCAGTTCTTGTTTTCGGTTTTTTACAAAAAAACACGCTGATGTTCAAGCTTGCGATATTTGTTCTGCAAAAAATCGTGATGCAACACTTTTGACTATCGTGAGTCGAGATGTTGATTTTGAAAATCTTGAAAAAACTGGTGCTTACAATGGTCTGTATTTTATTCTCGGTGGGTCTGTGCCGATACTTGAACAAAACCCAGAAAACAGAGTTCGCATAAAAGAGCTTGTTAGCTCAGTAAAAAAGAAATCTGAAAATGGATTGAAAGAAATTATTTTAGCTCTAAACGCAAATCCAGAAGGTGAAAATACGGCAGATTATATTAAAAAATCTCTTGCACCAATCGTAGAAAAACATTCAATTATCATTTCAATGCTCGGTCGCGGACTTTCCACTGGCACAGAGCTAGAATACTCCGACTCACAAACTCTCAAAAACGCACTTCAAAACAGAAATTAAAAACTCCATACAGACCGTA
>JBCLGW010000024.1:0-3001 GCA_039740835.1 Parcubacteria group bacterium
TCCATGTTGTATGTCTTGAGGTGTTCATCGAGTTCATCCCTGCGTTCTACAAGCGCATCCGTCCACTGTGGCACGGCTCCTGACGAAAGATCTACTTCGAAAATATCAAACCCCGCAATACCCACAAGCTCCCTTTTGTATATTTCATGAATTTTTCTCATTCTCTCTGTGCGCTCAGAGACCAAAGCGAGTTGTCCTAGTCCAAGTGCTGCTTGAATATCAGTAAACTTAAAATTGAATCCTATGGTGTTATGAAGGTCATCGCCTCCTGTTCCACGCATTGGCCTACCCTGATCCTTCAAAGGTTTTAGTTTTTCATAAATATCCTTGCTGTTAGTAACAATCATACCCCCTTGTCCTGTAGTAATCGTCTTTGCAGCGGAAAAAGAAAAGCATCCCGCATCGCCCCATGTGCCCAAAAACTTTCCATGGTATTTTGATAAAAATGCCTCTGCAGCATCTTCAATCACAACAAGCCCATATTCTTTTGCCAAAACCAAGATATTTTCCATGTCTGCGCCCCTTCCAGTGACATGCACAGGTATAATGGCTTTTGTTTTATTTGTAATTGCCTTTTTGATAGCCTCTACGCTGATGTTTAAGGTCGTTGGATCAATATCAACCATGACTGGCGTCGCTCCTGCGAGAGTGACAGCGTTTGCCGTAGCTATAAAGGTTGCATCAGGAACAATAACTTCGTCTCCATGTCCTACACCACAAGCTTTCAGCGCTAGAAAAATCGCATTAGTCCCGCTTGTTGTGGCTACGGCATATTTTACACCAAGAAGTTGAGCGACTTCGTTTTCAAATTGTGTTGTTAACTTTCCTTCATTGGCATAATTATCGGCCAAAACCTTTTCTATGTACTCACGCTCAAGAGCGCTCCCAATGCGAGGTTCCCACCAAGGAATTTTTTTAAAATTATTCGTCATGGCTTAATCAATAATCCTTGGAGTTGGTAGCGGTATAATAAATTTCCCTTTATATCCCACTTTTTTCATTATCCTAACTAGCTCATCACCTATATGCCAAGAAAGTACAAGAAGGTACTCTGGCTGGTCTTTGATTATTTTTGCTTCATCAACCACCGGAATATGTGTACCGGGAGTAAACATTCCTATCTTTGGTGAGCCACTCTTTTCTCCAGTATAATCCAAAATATCATTACCAATTTTCATGAACCCCAAAAGGGTGTTGGAACGGCATGAGCTTGTGAGCCCAGCGATGCGTCCGCCGTCTTTTTTAATGTTCAGAAGTAACGCCACGAGGTCATATTTTGCTTTCATGACCTTATCGGCAAATTTCTGATACGATTTGAAATTATAGAGTCCCATTTTTTCTTCAGCAATCATGAGATCCTTGGCTCGCTTTGACATTAGATGCTTACCTTTTTTTGTATATACGCGAATAGAACCGCCAGCCGCAGAAATACGCTCTGCGTCAACGATTGAAAGTCCTGCATCATCAAACATTTTCTTTAGAGGGCGTAGTGTGTAAAAGCGAAGATGTTCATGATAAATAGTATCAAATTCAACTTTTTCAATAATGTCGACTAGGTACTGGGACTCCGAAACAAAAACTCCGTCTTTAGATAAAAGTTGTTTTACATTCTTTACCAAAGAAGCGGTGTCATTTATATGCGCAAACACATTGGTGGCTGTAATGACGTCAGCTGGTCCATATTTTTTTAAGACCTTAGCTACAGATTCTTTGTTGAAAAATGTCTTGAATGTAGGAATGCCGTTTTTATTAGCAACATCGGCAGCGTTTGTGGGTTCTACGCCCACAACACGCATACCCTTCTCTTTAAACGGATGAAGTAGGGTCCCATCGTTTGAACCAATATCAACAATCAAACCTTTTTCTTTAATATATCCCTTTTCATTCAGGGTATCCGAAAGAGCCTGAAAATTTTTGATAAGCATGTTAGTAAGCCCTGTGCGGTACGGATAATCAGGAGGGAAAACAATTTCTGGTGGTACTATATAATCAATCTGTACCAATCCACAACCACCACAGTACATTAGGTTAAGTGGGTATGTTGCCTCCGCCTCATGTAATCTTTCTTTAGTTAAATACTCTTGGGGTACCGGCTGGTGTCCAAGCGAAAGGATTGATTTTAAATTCTTACTCCGACAAATCTGACATTCAGAGACGTGGCCGATGTATTTTGTATTTCTTTTCATGATATAGATTGAATATTTTGCTATTATTCTAACTCTCGTAGAGTAAAGTATATACTAAAAATAGAATTTTTAAAGGAATTTTCAAACCCCGTGAATACCTCAAATAATTGACAACGTATGAAATACAATATACAATGTTCTTAGAATGATCTTTCAAAAAAACTTAACCAAAGGAGAAGAAATTATGAATTCATCACAATACGATACAACACTTTTGAAGGCGTGTGGTAATGATGTTTACATCAGTGCGCATGTCGAAATCCGGAGACCTAAATTGGTATCGATAGGAAAGCACATTGCTATTGATAGTGGTTTCTATCTTACAACGATACTCGAAACAGGCGACTATATTCATATCGGTCCTTCGGTGAACATTATCGGTGGAGCAAAAGGTAAACTCACCCTTGGTCACTTCACTAATATTGCAGCCAAGAGCACCATCATCTGTGTTTCTGACGCATATCTTGGAGAGGGGTTGGTTACCGCCCCCGGCATACCAAATGAAATGTGCGACCGCCTGATCGTTGAGCCAATTGTATTTGAAAATTTCGCCAACGTCGGCGCTAACGTTACAATAATGCCTGGAGTAACTCTAGCTGAGGGGTGCGTCATTGGAGCCTGTTCGTTTGTTCCATATGGCACCAAAACAGAACCCTGGACCATTTATGCCGGCAGCCCAATCAAGCCCATCAAAAAAAGGCCTAAGGAAAAAATGCTCCAATACGCAAGAGAATTGGGGTACTAGACTTACACCATCCACGTCCTCTTGCTACTGAACCGCTCTAATCTTGGAGCGGTTTTTTTTTGTTAAGTGT
>JBCLGW010000025.1:0-2777 GCA_039740835.1 Parcubacteria group bacterium
GCCTCCTCCTCCTGCTGCAGCTCCTCCATCTATAAATACTTTTCCTCCTGTGCCTCCGCCCGCACCTGCGGTGCGACCTCCAGTAAACACAAGGTCTCCTCCAGCGGTGTCAAAACCACTACCGTCATCACCACCAATTCCTCCGGTTAAAATAATACCACCAGCATAATTTAAAATAGGATAAGTGCAGAGACCAGTACAGCCAAAACCAGCGTTTCCTCCTGTAAGAAATATACCACCGGCAACACTACCAACACTATCAACACCACTATCACCAGTCTTTCCCTGAACTGCAAATGTACCTGCTGGAGTAGTAGTACCAATACCAACTCTTCCGTTTGCATTTATATTAAACAAATTCGAGACAATGTTTGTTGCTGTGGTAGATGAGACACTGAAAAGAACTGTTTGAGAACCAAGCAAGCCCGCAATATTAAGGCGAGCAGATGGAGTGGTGGTGCCGATACCGACATTTCCCTTTAGTGCGGTGGTGGTTATGGAGTCATTACCCAAGACAACGCTGTTTGCTCCTATACCCTCTGCATTATATCCAATTACGATGGAGTTGCTGTCGCTGTTATTGAAGCCCTTAGCGCTTGCTCCTATGTACACTGAATTGGATGCGCTAGTTAGAGAGGACCCACCTACTTGAAACCTGCCGGCTTCATTTCCTATTGCTACGTTGTTTGAACTGCCAGTGATATTATACAGAGTTGCGTAACCGAGTGCAGAGTTATTACTTCCTGTTGTGTTACTGTAAAGAGAATTCATTCCTTGTGCAGAGTTCTGATATCCTTCTGTGTTGCTTGAAAGAGAACCCATTCCTTGTGCAGAGTTCTGATATCCTGTTGTGTTTAAACGAAGAGACTCTGCACCCTGTGTAGAGTTATAATATCCTGTTGTGTTGGATAAGAGAGCCTCATATCCCATCGCGGTGTTTTTGGAACTAGCATTACTCGACCCCGACGGCATGTCGAAGTTACCTGCTTTTATTCCTACAAAGGTATTAAATCCATCAGTTCCAGAGGCGGTGAAGTTATGAATAAATCTATCAATTCCTTTGTAAATTACCCCTGAGGTGCTGTCTATTGTAGTCGGTAAAGCGATGCTTCCTACCACGTCAAGTTTTTGTGCTGGACTCGCAGTCCCAATCCCCACATTATTACTTGAGCGATCATATACAAAACCCGTTCCCTCAATTGTAAGTCCTCCCCCAAATGTAGAAGTTGCGGTGGTTGAGGTTGCTGTAAAGTGTGATGCTACTACTTCTCCTACAACTGAAAGTTTGGCGTATGGGGATGTGGTGCCGATGCCGATGTTTCCACTCGTTGCAATGAAGATACTCGAAGTTCCGACTGCTGTATTCGTACCTGAGAAGTACGCGAGTTGTCCAGTAGTTCCGGTGATAACAGATTGAAGTCCGAGTGATGATGTTGCTGTTAGTGTGTAACCACTTGAAGCGTTACCAAGTAGAAGCTGTCCGTATGAAGGTGCTGAAGTAAGACCGGTGCCTCCATACAAAACACCGACGGAAGATGTTGCAGAAACGAGACCAGCGTTTGCTTGTAGTGGACCGTTTAGAGCAGTTGCTAGTTGAAGACCACCTGTTCCAGAGACGGTAAGTGCTGTGGTGGAAGCGTATGGGAAAGTGGAAGCTGTAGTGGTTGTAGCGGTAAAGTATGCACCAACTACTTGTCCTACAACTGAAAGTTTTGCGTATGGGGATGTGGTGCCGATGCCGACGTTGCCTGCTATTGTTGTATTCCCTGTTCCACTCACTACAAGAACACCGTTGGGAACAGTTAGCGCGGTACTCGTAAGAGTCATGTATGTAGTGCCAGGCAAGTACCATCGAAACGTACCTGACTCATTATCTATCTGCCAATTTTGGGCAGCGGTACCGTTGGCAAAAAGTATACGAGGCGTATTATCTCCTGTAGCTCGTCCCAAATACACACCAGTATTAGTTGTGCTCTCGGTGTATTGTCCGTCAACTCTAAGTCCACTACCAAGCACAACCAAACTATTTGTTGGCGTCGTCGTCCCAATCCCCACATTTCCACTCGTTGCAATGAAGATACTCGAAGTTCCGACTGCTGTATTCGTACCTGAGAAGTACGCGAGTTGTCCAGTAGTTCCGGTGATAACAGATTGAAGTCCGAGTGATGATGTTGCTGTTAGTGTGTAACCACTTGAAGCGTTACCAAGTAGAAGCTGTCCGTATGAAGGTGCTGAAGTAAGACCGGTGCCTCCATACAAAACACCGACGGAAGATGTTGCAGAAACGAGACCAGCGTTTGCTTGTAGTGGACCGTTTAGAGCAGTTGCTAGTTGAAGACCACCTGTTCCAGAGACGGTAAGTGCTGTGGTAGAAGCGTATGGGAAAGTGGAAGCTGTAGTGGTTGTAGCGGTAAAGTATGCACCAACTACTTCTCCTACAACTGAAAGTTTTGCGTATGGGGATGTGGTGCCGATGCCGATGTTTCCACTCGTTGCAATAAAGATACTCGAAGTTCCGACTGCTGTATTCGTACCTGAGAAGTACGCAAGCTGTCCAGTAGTTCCGGTGATAACAGATTGAAGTCCGAGTGATGATGTTGCTGTTAGTGTGTAACCACTTGAAGCGTTACCAAGTAGAAGCTGTCCGTATGAAGGTGCTGAAGTAAGACCGGTGCCTCCATACAAAACACCGACGGAAGATGTTGCAGAAACGAGACCAGCGTTTGCTTGTAGTGGACCGTTTAGAGCAGTTGCTAGTTGAAGACCACCTGTTCCAG
>JBCLGW010000026.1:0-2744 GCA_039740835.1 Parcubacteria group bacterium
AAAAACATGGCCAAAGCAACCACAACAAAAAAAAGTATCAAAGAAAACAAGTGTAGATGTGGTTCAAAAACTTCGCATTCGTGTCCAAGCGTATGAATACAAAGTGCTTGATCTTTCTGTAAAACAAATCATTGATACTGCTATCAGATACGATGCTCAGGTACTAGGTCCTATTCCTTTACCAACAGAAATAAAGAAATATACTGTCAATCGAGCACCCTTTGTGTACAAAAATGCACGAGAGCAGTTTGAGATGAGAGTACACAAGCGTTTGATTGATATTCTCAATCCAAGCCCAAAGATTATTGAGTCTCTCACCAATCTTAGTTTGCCGTCTGGTGTGAATATTGACGTAAAGATAATGTAAAGGTAGTATGTAGGCTCAATAGGCAGGATACAACCTGCCTAGAGTCTTACATATTGAGCAGAATACCAAAACAACATGAAATTCATTCTCGGAAAAAAAGTAAGTATGTCACAAATCTTTGATGAAAAAGGCATTGTTATCCCTGTGACTGTTGTACAAGCTGGACCTGTTGTCGTCACAGCTCTAAAAAACGATACTACAAAAGACGGTTACAACGCTGTACAAGTTGGTTTTGGTTCACGAAAAGAAAAAAATATAAATAAAGCACAAAGAGGACATTTCAAAACTCTCGGCAACTTTATGTATCTAAAAGAGTTTAGAGTAGATAGCTCAGAGTTAAAAGTTGGCGACAAAATAGACGCTGGCATTTTTAAAGCGGGGGATAATGTTGAAGTATCTTCTATATCAAAAGGAAAAGGTTTCCAAGGTGTGGTCAAAAGACATGGATTTCGTGGAGGACCACGAAGTCACGGACAGAAACATTCAGAGCGTGAGCCGGGGTCTATTTCTGGAGGTGTTCGCGAAGGAGGACGCGTACAAAAAAAATATGCGTATGGCCGGCCGAATGGGTGGCGACAGAATTACTATAAAAAATCTAAAGATTGTGGCAGTAGATGTAGAAAACAACCATATTTTGGTCAGTGGCGCTATTCCAGGACGACGAGGTACTTTGGTAGAAGTAAAATCAATATAATACGAATATGGTATCAAAAGTATACAACCAAAAAGGAAAAGAGACAGGAAGTATAGAACTTCCAGAGAATGTTTTTGGTCTACCTTGGAACTCTGATCTAGTGCATCAGGTCGTCAGCTCTATTATGACTAGCGCTCGCACACCTGTCGCTCACACAAAGACCCGAGCTGATGTACGCGGAGGAGGAAAAAAACCTTGGCAACAAAAAGGTACTGGTCGCGCACGACACGGCTCTACACGGTCACCTATATGGGTTGGTGGAGGAGTGGCGCACGGACCTCGAAATGATAAAAATTTTGACCGAAAGATAAACAAAAAGATGAAGCTAAAAGCTCTCTTTACTATCCTTTCACGAAAATACCGAGACGGAGAAATACTTTTTGTTGATTCACTTTCTATAAAATCTCCAAAGACAAAATCTGCAAAAGATATCATTACAGCTATCGGCACTATCGACGGTTTTGGAGCTTTTTCAACAAAAAAAATAAACGCCGCTTGTATCGCACTTTCAAAGAAAGATGTAAACATAGAAAAGAGCTTTAGAAATTTTTCAAATATAAAAGTTAGCGAAGCTAGAAATATAAATCCTCTTTTACTTGTAAACTCAAAGTTTCTTATTATCGAAAATCCAGAAGAATCATTAAAAGCTCTCGCTCGCTCAGAAAAATAATACATTTATGGCTCTATTTTCAGCAAAAAAGAAAACAGTAAAAGCAAAAAAGTCTAAAGAAGTGACTGCGGTAAAGATTGTTGCTCCACAACCTCAAAAAAATCTTTCTTCTATTATTTTGCGACCACGTATTACAGAAAAAGCTACAATGAGTTCTGAAAAAAGTGTGTATGTTTTTGAAATCAATCCAAATTCTGGGAAAAAAGATGTTATTTTGGCTATTTTGGACTTGTACAAAGTTACTCCAAGAAAAGTACGCATCACAAAAAATCCTGCAAAGGCAGTATTTATCAGAGGTAAATCTGGCACAAAGTCTGGTATAAAAAAGGCTTACGTCTACCTAAAAGACGGCGACAAAATAGAAATAATTTAACAGATATGAAACGATATAAACCAACATCAAAATCACGTCGCGGAATGACAACCATTTCTTTTGGTGATTTCATCACGACAAATGAACCAGAAAAATCTTTGACTACTGGCTTTCACCGACCAATGGGACGCAACAACCGCGGTCGCATCACTACTAGACACAAAGGAGGAGGACATAAAAGACTATATCGAGAAATCGATTTTCGATATGAAAAACTCGATATTCCTTACACAGTAAAAACTGTTGAATACGACCCAAATCGTTCTGGATTTATCGGACTTGTATTTTATAGAGACGGTGAAAAAAGATATGTACTTTTGCCAAAGGGAGTAAAAGTCGGCGAGGTGCTCATCAATTCAGAAAAAGCAGAAATAAAAGCAGGCAACCGCCTGACTCTACGAAATATCGCTGTTGGTACTTTTGTGTACAACATTGAAATCAAACCGCTCGGTGGCGCAAAGTTTGTGCGTTCAGCAGGAAGTTTTGCTGAAGTTGTTGCAAAAGACGCTGGATATGTGGATATAAAAATGCCTTCTTCTGAAGTGCGAAAAGTTTCTGAAAAAGCTTGGGCTAGTGTTGGTGAAGTTTCAAATGATGAAAATCGTCTTGTAAACATTGGAAAAGCCGGACGAAGTAGATG
>JBCLGW010000027.1:0-2658 GCA_039740835.1 Parcubacteria group bacterium
TCTGTGTTTAATTTGTCTCCCGCGATGCGTAGATTTTTTGAACGTACAACACCACCGAGTGATATGACGGCGATATCAGAGGTGCCACCACCGATATCAATAACCATACTACCGACAGGGTCTTTGACTGGAAGTCGTATACCTATCGCGGCAGCGACCGGCTCTTCTATAATATGTACTTCACGCGCGCCGGCATTTTTTGTTGCATCACGCACAGCACGGATTTCAACACTAGTAATACCGGAGGGCACGCCCACCACCACGCGCGGACCAAAAAACTTTTTTGAATCTTTTTGAGCGAGATTTAAAAGATAGGTTATCATTTCTTCTGTCACTTCAAAATCTGAAATAACTCCGTCTACGAGCGGGCGTATCGCGACAATATGCCCAGGTGTGCGTCCCAACATTTGTTTTGCTTGGTTTCCTATCGCTACCACGCGTCCAGTCTTTTGGTTTACAGCGACCACCGACGGCTCATTTATAACAATTCCCAAACCTTTTACATATACGAGAGTGTTTGCAGTACCGAGATCTATACCAATGTCATTTGAAAATAATGTGAAAAATCTTTCAAGTCTTTTTTTAATATTTTTAATCATGGTATTAGCGTGTCTGAAGCAAAGAGAGCGACTCTTTTGTAATCTTATCTATCGGCAACATTTTTATCTCGTCAGTCTTTCGTACTTTTATTTCTGCGGAATTTAAAGCGAGAGTTTTTTCACTAACAACAACACGATACGGTATGCCGATAAGGTCACAGTCAGCAAATTTTTCTCCAGCGCGCGCATCTCTGTCGTCTAAAAGCACATCTACACCTTGTAGAGAAAGTGTGTCATACAACTGCCGAGATTTTTGTTTTACATTTTCACTATCGCCTACTGCGATAATATGAGCAAAAAACGGCGCGATATTTTCTGGCCAAACAATTCCCTTTTCATCAGAAAGCACTTCTACAACAGTGCCCATGAGGCGACTGATACCCAGCCCGTAGCTTCCCATTATGACTGGTTGTGGCTTGCCTGTTTCATCCAAAAAAGATAGTTCTAAAGCATCAGAAAAACGTGTACCGAGATTAAAAATATTTCCAACTTCAATTGAGGTTTTTTCTGCGAGGTCTTTTGAGCCACATTGTGGGCAGGTAGACTGCTCGCCGATTATTTCTTTGTTTACGGCCACCGTACACTTTTCGCAAACAAAAATAGTATCTTCGCCCGACTGCGTAACGGTCTGAAATTCGTGAGAGTATTTACTAAAAGTACCTCCAGAAGCATATGTAAGATATGTGAAATCACCCAAACCAACGTCTGTAAATATTTTTGAATAAACGTTTTTTGCCTTTTCATAAAAATCTGCGCGCTCGTCTTCGGTGCGAGAAAAAGAATAGAGGTCTTTCATCAAAAATTCTCGTCCACGCAGTACACCACTTTTTGCACGAATTTCATTTCTAAACTTTGTTTGAAACTGATATGGATATCGAGGCAGGTCGCGATATGAATGAATATAGTTTTTCATGAGCGCGGTCAAAGGCTCTTCGTGAGTGGCGGCGAGTCCGAGCTCTGTATCATTTTTGAGTTTTGTTTTAAACCAAATGTCGAGCACTTTGTCGTCCCAGCGTCCGCTTTTTTCCCAAACACCCTTGTCTTGGAGTGCGGTGAGTTGCATTTCTTGTCCGCCGAGTTTGTTCATTTCGGCGCGCACAATATTTGTAATTTTTTCAACGACACGTAAGCCCAGTGGTAGCAAAGTGTAAACTCCCGCCATTTCTTTATGAACAAAACCAGCACGAATGAGTAGCTGTGCATTTTTAGAAACCTCATCTTTTGGGGCTTCTTTTCGTGTTTTTGTAAAAAGTAAAGATTGTAACATTGCCTTGATATTAACACTAAACGAGGAAGATGGTCAAAAGTGACAAAAAACTGTACTATTGCGCTCGCAAGAAAAACACTATTTAAAAACCGCACATAAAAGCCTGCTGGCTTTTTGCTACGCTCGGCCCGACGGCCTGCGCAATGCTTTTTAAATAGTGTTTTTCTTGCGAGCGCAATCACCCGTTGTTTGCAATGCTTTTTAAACAGTACTTTTCTTGTGGGCTTCAATCCCTAAAACAACTTCACCACGTCATTAAATGTCACCACCACCATTAGCAAAATGAGTAGTACAAAACCAATACTGTTTGCGATATTTGCAAAGCGTTGATTTATCGGCTTTCTGGTAATAGATTCGATAAGCACAAAAAGTAATCGCCCACCATCAAGCGCTGGAAATGGAATTAAATTTATCACAGCCAAATTTAGAGAAATAAAAGCCGTAAAAGAAAGTATATAAATAAATCCGAGCGCAGAAGCATCACCTACCATACCCACGATACCCACTGGACCAGTCACTTGAGAAAAATCCCCTTTCCCCATTACCGCATCAAGTAAAAAAGTATAAAGCCCTACTGTCACCGCTACAAGTAAATGCCCAGTCGTCTTTGCACCCTCCCAAAAAGCTAGATAAAACGGCAATTTTAAGATACCGATAAACTCCATAGAAATACCCACAGCTACTTTGTTTTCAATAATTCCGCCGACAGGTACCACTTTTGATTCAAATTTTTCCTCACCGCGAGAATGGTTGATTGTAATTTCTCCGCTACCGTGAGTTTGAATAAATTCA